>CAZWWS010000015.1:0-45426 GCA_964637445.1 uncultured Muribaculum sp. | reverse complement strand
AGTAGCTTCTTCAAGTTCCTTTTGGATGGTAGTGATTTTTTGTTCTTTAGAAAGAGCTGTGTTGGCATCCATTTCTTTGTAACGATTGAGAGTAGCAGCAACTACAGCAGCAACGCTACCTTTTTGCTTCTTGCAAAGCTCTTGTGCAGCAGCGATATCGTTCTTAGCAAGGCATTTCTTAACTTCAGAAACGAACTTAGAGATAGAGCCATTACCTTTTGCACTTGAAAGAGCGATCCAACGTTCAACAGAAAGAACGATTACAGTAAGGAACAAAGTTTGAAGAACAGGCACGATTACACCACCCATGTAAATAGTACCCCAAATGTCTTGCGGGTGACCGGCTTCATCAAAGTGCGAATCAGCACCGAACCAGAAAACGAAAAGACATACTGCAACGATAAAGCAAGCGATGATTACCAAGAATGCGTTCTTGATACCACGCACTTTGCTACCTTCAGATTGCTGAGCCTTCTTTGCGGGCGCAGCTGAATTGGGCTTTTGAGCTTCCATAATGAAAATTAAATAATAAATTAATGTTGTTAATGATGATTATTAATTAAATATAAATTTAAGTTCATGTTTTTTACTGAAAGTCGGTATTGATTTATCTTCTTCTCGCCGTTTTTTAGGAGATGGTTGCAGAGTTAGAAAATCTCACTTCTCTCGGTATTGATTTAACGACATTGCTTCATAATTGTACACGCCAATATACGACTATTCAAGCAAACATCTCTGCAAAATTAAAATTTAATTTTTAACTTGCAAAATCCACTTGCCTTTTTTTTCGCATCGCAACAGCTTTTTCACAGCTTTTTCACATATCTTACGACATTGCTATATTTTTTGCATTTTTTATAGTTACAACACACACCACTTGCCCTCATAATTTTTTCTATGCCATAATAACATATTTTTCACTCAATAAAATTTTTTCTTTTCAAATTATGCTTAACTTTGCAATACATATATAATTAAAGACCAATCCTAATGTCCGGAAAGATAGTTTTAAAAAAAGGGTTGGACATCAAAATAGCCGGAGCATTACCAATGCCCGGCGTAGAGTTCAATCCAAACAATATCCGGGGTAAGTCTTTTGCCATGATGCCTGACGACTATGTCGGACTAATACCAAAACTCGACGTAAAGGAAGGCGATAAAGTGCTCGCCGGCGTCCCGTTATTCCATGACAAAACTGACCCAGATATATGCGTAGTATCACCCGTTGCCGGTACAATCGAAAAGATTGTGCGTGGCGATCGTAGAAAATTATGCAAAATCGTCATTACGCCCGACGATAAGTTTGACACATCCATAAGCCATGATACTACATCACAGCCAAAAGATATCGAGTGCTTGATCAAACGTTCAGGACTATGGGCAATGATGCGACAACGTCCATACGACATTGTGCCACACACTACAATGCCACGTGATATTTTTATCACCTCGTTTGATTCTGCACCACTTGCACCCGATTTAAGTCTTTACATTCATGATAAATCAAATGAAATTCAAAAAGGGATTAACACACTTAAATTATTAACGACCGGCAATATATATATTTCTGTCAAAAGTGAAACAAAAGATTTCTATTCTAAATTCAACAACGCTGAAATCGTAGAAATCATAGGTCAACATCCGGCAGGACTTCCAGGTATACAAGCGGCAAATATTGCTCCGGTAAATAAAGGCGAGACAATTTGGACTCTCGACATAATAACTTTATATCGCATTGGCGCACTGATAAACACCGGAAAAGTTCCTATGGACACAATAGTAGGAATCACCGGATCAGATGTCACCTCGCCGGAATACATACGTACTACAATCGGAGCGGATATTGCCTCGCTACTCAATGATAAAATAAAACAATCAGACCATCACCATCGCATTATCTCCGGCAATGTGCTGTGTGGGACAAAAGAATCTATTGATGGACATCTGCATACCCCATTCCGACATATCACCGTAATCCCTGAGGGTGATGACGTGGATGAGATGATGGGATGGGCGTCTATTTCACCGCGAAAAATGAGTGTAAGCCGTTCTTTCCCGGGACATTTTTTACGCAACAAGCTATTCAATCCCGATGCTCGAATCAACGGAGGGCGGCGAGCCATTATCATGTCTGGAGAATACGACAACGTGTTGCCAATGGATATTATGGCTGAATATTTATTAAAGGCTATCATATCACGCGACATCGACAAGATGGAGGCGTTGGGCATTTATGAGATAGCTCCTGAAGATATGGCATTATGCGAATATGTCGATACATCCAAACTCGAAATCCAACGCATCGTAAGAGAAGGCCTCGACTATTTATACCATGAACTAAATTAATTCACTTGATAAATATCTTTCTGTTTTGAAACCGCTACGAAAATTCCTCGATAAAATTAAACCTGCTTTTCAACCGGGAGGAAAACTGCAATCCTTCCACTCGGTATTTGACGGGTTCGAATCATTTTTATATACACCTCGCACGACAGCAACATCTGGAGTACATATCCACGATAGTATGGACTCAAAACGCACTATGATTATAGTCGTAATTGCGTTGATACCTTGCCTTTTATTTGGCATGTACAACACCGGCTATCAACATTGGTTGGCTATCGGAGCAACAACATTTCCGTTTTGGGAATTAATGCTATACGGATTCCTGGCCGTTCTTCCACGTATAGTTGTGGCATACGTGGTTGGTCTCGGCATTGAATTTATAGTTGCGCAATGGCGAAAGCATGAGATACAAGAAGGTTTTTTAGTCTCGGGTATTCTCATTCCTCTTATATGCCCCATAGAGACACCTGTTTGGATGATAGCTGTTGCAACAGCGTTCTCTGTCATTTTTGCAAAAGAGGTGTTTGGTGGCACCGGTTTTAATATCTTCAACATTGCGCTCGTCACTCGTGCATTCCTATTCTTTGCATATCCGGCACAAATGAGTGGAGATAACGTGTTTGTACCCACTTCGTCGATATGCGGACTCGGCGAAGGCTCACTAATCGATGGTTTTTCGGGAGCTACTCCCCTCGGACAAGTAGCTACTAATGTCGGAGAGTCGCTTTCTATAATCGGCGTCAACGGAGCATCAATCTCTACTTGGGATGCCTTCATTGGACTCATTCCAGGATCTTTTGGCGAGACCTCGACGCTTTGCATTCTCATCGGAGCAGTAATATTACTATTTACAGGAATTGCAAGTTGGCGCGTAATGCTTTCGGTTTTCGTAGGAGGGATTGTCATGGGCAGCATCGCTCACTATTTTGCGACACCCACCTACCCTGCGTCTTTGATGTCTCCTATCGATCAATTGCTATATGGCGGTTTTGCGTTTGCTGCGGTATTTATGGCAACAGATCCTGTGACCGGTTCTCGAACTACAACAGGCAAATATATCTATGGATTCTTAATTGGAGTGATGGCTATATTAATCCGCACATACAACACCGGCTATCCCGAAGGAGCTATGCTTGCAGTTTTGCTGATGAATGCATTTGCTCCATTAATCGACTATTGTGTAGTTAATCGCAACATACGTCGCCGTATGCGACGTATCAAAGCATAGCATTTAGCATCATGAATAAACAAAGTAATACATATACTATTCTCTATACCATCATAATGGTGGTAGTAGTAGGAGCAGCTCTTGCCGGCACATCGCTTGCCCTAAAGCCCGAACAACAAGCCAATAGTGACGCCGACAAAATGAAGCAAATCCTTGCATCAGCTCATATAACACCCGACATTGATAATATACAAACTGATTTTGCTCGATACATTAAAGAACAATACATTATAGATAGCAATGGCTCAAGAATTGATGGTAACGCATTTGATGTGAATGTGGCTCAAGAAGCAAAACTTCCTGTCGATAAGCGTCAGCTTCCCATCTATGTATGCCAAACCGCAAATAACGAGACCAAATATATCCTTCCCGTTTATGGTGCAGGGTTATGGGGTCCTCTTTGGGGATATGTCGCAATTAATTCCGACGGAAAAACCATATATGGAGCCTATTTTGCCCACCAAGGTGAAACTCCCGGGTTAGGTGCAGAAATCGATAAACCGGAATTTCAAAAACAATTTGCAGGCAAAACGCTCTTTAAAGACAATGAGTTCAAGTCGATTGCCGTAATGAAGGTCGGACAAAAGCCTCTAAATGGAGAGGACTATGTTGACGCCATCTCCGGTGGTACCATAACGTCTAAAGGAGTACAATCGATGCTCGACAATTGCCTTTCGGGCTACAAGAATTTTCTTCAATCACTCAGCAAAGAATAGTAATAATGGCTAAAAACAATAACAAAAGAGTCCTACTAAATCCATTTTCAAAGGACAATCCCGTCATAGTACAGATACTCGGCATTTGCTCGGTTCTTGCTGTAACAGCAAAATTAGAACCTGCCATAGTAATGGGATTATCGGTAATTGCCGTATTAGCATTTTCTAATGTAATCATTTCTCTTATTCGCAATACCATTCCGAACAATATTCGCATCATCGTACAGCTTGTGGTGGTAGCAGGTTTGGTAGTCATCGTTGACCAACTTCTCAAAGCCTATGCCTACGATGTGAGCAAACAATTGTCGGTGTTTATCGGACTTATCATCACCAATTGTATTCTAATGGGACGCCTCGAAGCGTTTGCTCTCAGCAATAAGCCTTGGCCGTCATTTCTTGATGGAGTAGGCAATGGAGCCGGCTATGCCATAATACTTGTTATAGTTGGCTTCTTCCGCGAACTACTTGGGACAGGTACTCTCTTTGGTTTCCAGGTCGTACCCGATTGGGCATACGAAGCCGGGTATGTCAACAATGGGCTTATGATATTGCCTCCGATGGCGCTTATCACGGTGGCTTGTATCATCTGGATACATCGCATCCTGAATCCGGAGCTACAAGACGAAAAGTAATCATAATTAAATCTCACGAATTATGGAAGACTTAAATTTGTTTATACGTTCGATATTTATCGACAATATGATATTCGCCTACTTCTTGGGTATGTGCTCTTTTCTCGCCGTATCCAAGAATGTAAAGACCGCCTTCGGCCTCGGTATTGCCGTGACATTCATGCTCGTCATATCCTTACCGGTGAACTATCTTCTCGAAACCTATGTGTTGCGCGCAGGTGCTCTAAAATGGCTCGGACCGGAATATACCGATGTTGACCTCAGTTTCCTCTCTCTCATCATGTTCATAGCAGTGATTGCCTCCATGACCCAATTGGTCGAAATGGCTGTTGAAAAATTCAGTCCATCGCTATATGCGTCACTTGGGATCTTCCTTCCGCTAATCGCTGTAAACTGCGCTATTCTTGGCGGGTCGCTCTTCATGCAACAACGCGATTTCCCCGACGTATGGACAGCGACGTGTGCCGGTGCCGGATGGGGATTAGGATGGCTTCTCGCCATCGTAGCCTTAGCCGCTATCCGCGAGCGACTGGCATCGTATTCCAATATACCTAAACCTCTGCGTGGAATTGGTATCACATTTATTATCACCGGGCTTATGGGCATTGCATTTATGAGTTTTCTCGGTATTAAATTGTAAAAATCATGGTAACACTTTCTATAGCCTCATCAACCATCATCGCAAGTGTTTCAATATTCTTGCTTATAACGATATTGCTTGTAGCCATCCTACTCGTAGCAAAAAAGTATTTAGTCAAAACCGGAAAAGTCACTGTCACCATAAATTCAGACAAAGAAATAGAGACAGAGTCCGGCAGTTCATTGCTGACAACTCTCGGCGATAATGGGATACACCTATCGTCGGCTTGCGGTGGTAAGGGTAGTTGTGCTCAATGTAGAGTGCAAGTCACTTCGGGTGGAGGCGAAATTCTTCCGACCGAAAAGGTACACTTCTCTCGAAAAGAAATTAAAGATAATTGGCGTTTAGGCTGCCAAGTAAAGGTAAAAGACGATCTCGCCATACAAGTTCCTGCATCAGTCCTTGACGTCAAAGAATGGGAATGCGAGGTTATTTCCAACCGCAACGTAGCCACATTCATCAAGGAATTTATCGTAGCACTTCCACCTGGTGAACACATGGATTTCGTCCCGGGCTCGTATGCTCAGATTAAAATTCCGACATTCGAAATGGATTATAACCGCGACATCGACAAATCACTTATCGGTGATGAATACCTCCCGGCGTGGGAAAAGTTTGGTTTGTTTGATCTCAAATGCCGTAATACAGAGCCGACCATACGCGCCTACTCCATGGCAAACTATCCTGCCGAAGGCGACCGAATCATGCTCACTGTCCGCATTGCCACTCCCCCGATGAAGCCCAAACCTCAAACCGGATTTATGGACGTAATGCCGGGCATTGCATCATCATATATTTTCACACTCAAACCGGGCGACAAAGTTCTTATGAGTGGTCCTTACGGAGATTTCCATCCTATATTTGATTCTAAGGCTGAGATGATGTGGATAGGTGGTGGTGCCGGTATGGCTCCTCTGCGCGCACAAATCATGCACATGACTCGCACACTACACACCACCGACCGAGTGATGAATTATTTCTATGGCGCACGCGCACTCAACGAAGTATTCTACCTCGACGACTTCCTACAGTTGCAACGCGACTTCCCCAATTTCCACTTCCATCTTGCACTTGACCGACCCGACCCGGCGGCCGATGCGGCCGGCGTGGAATACACCCCGGGGTATGTGGGTCAAGTTATCTACGACACCTACCTCAGAAATCACGAATCGCCGGAAGACATTGAATATTATATGTGCGGCCCCGGTCCAATGAGCAAAGCCGTAGAGCAGATGCTCGACTCGTTGGGCGTTGACCCGTCATCAATCCACTACGACAACTTCGGCTAATCCCCCGTAGACTTATGCGATACCGACGAGCTCTATCTCAAAAATCAAGGTAGAGCCACTTGGTGTATCCGGTTGCGAAAACTTCCCATATCCCATCTCGGCAGGGATATACACCTCCCATCGGTCACCAACAGTCATCTGCTGCATCGCAACAATCCATCCGTCGATAAGCTCTGATAGGCGCATCGCCAACGGCACACTGCCTCGACTGCTGTCAAACTCCTTGCCGTCGATTGGCCACCCTGTATAATGCACCGTCACCACACTCTGCACCGACGGATGCCGTCCGTCTTTGCGACCATCAGCCAACACCTTATAGCACACTCCTTTCGGGAGCATCATCACCCCCTTCTCCTTGGATTTTTGCTCTATCCAAGCTTTATTTGCCTTAGCATACTCTTTCTTATTCATTGCCATGTGATAAAATTTTCCTACAAAGATAAGCCATTCCCATCAATTTTTAGCCATCCGTGGGCGCCCTCACCTAAAAGCTCAGCTACCCACGGATAGATAATCAGAAAGATTGCGTTTCAAACCATCCCTTGTCGTCTTCCGATTGCAAACGACATTCTCGCCATAGGCAACCCGATTGCAAAGCAATCATTACCCCATAGCCGATTGTAGCCTCGCGAAGCGAGATCACAATCGGACGAAAATGCGCCGTTAATGGCGAATCTGAAAGATTCGTTAGTTTACCCAATAATACAAAATATTGCTATTTTGTTAGAATGAATCAACAAAAGAGCGACGCGGCATGCGCATCGCTCTTTCCAAAAATACCACCCATTAAAGGCTATATGTTCACTACCATTACTTCACTATGAGACGGAGTGTCTCACGCTCCTTTCCGTCTGTCACCATAAGTATATATACCCCTTGCGGGCAGTTCAATTCCACCGGTTGCCATGAGCCATCGGCTATGATTGAGCCTTGCGCTATTGTCGCACCACTGAGACTTACCATGCAGTATTGACATTCCGTAGCTTCCGTTCCGGCAACTTTTACCCATACAGTGCCTATGACTGGATTTTCACGTACTGCCACTGTGAGTTCGGCGACATCCACTTCCACCGATTCGATACCCGACATAGCTTCAGTGGTAAATTCCATCGTATCGCCGTAATAAGTGCTGGACGCGGTGGTGACAAATGCGCGATAGCAATATGTGGTATTATAGTCAAGATCGGCAATCGTGGCGTTCATGACTATGCCTGATGCGCTCACTTTCTTTACATCGACAGACGACGTTGTGATTGTTTGATTCGGTGACTTCCAATATTCAAAGCCTTGCTCTGTGATGGCATCTGTGCCTTCAAGTGCATAGCCTTTGATTGTTGCCGAATTATTTGCCACGGCAATTTCTTCGTAGGTGAGTACTTCCGGCTCGAAATACACATTTGCATCTCCGGAGAAAAATGCACTCCATTCGCCGTAATAAGTATCGCCGGAGGCAGAAGTGTAATAAGGACGATACTCATAGTAGACATCCGGATCCAATCCGCGAAGCGATCCGATAAGTCTGCCATCCACCACCTGACATTCTACCACGTTGGGCTTCAGATTTGACGGTGCGCCATAGCGTCGCCATTCTATCCCCATTCCTGATGTGGCATCGCAGTTGGTCGCGGTAATAAGGTGCACACTCGTGGTCGATGTTGCCTGATATTCCGAACTCCAAGTCAATTCTCCGGTGGTGAAACTTTTATACCCGGAAAAAAGCCATCCTCCCTCAAGTATTCCTTCGTAATATACATAATACTTGGTATTTGGGGCAAGACCGGTAAACTTCCGTGCCGTCTCTCCTCCATATTCTTCTATGCGTCCGATATTGAGACCTTGTTTTATAACCGCCTCTTTATCGGCATTATGACTCCCTTTAGCATCGATTGTCGTAACACCTGCCGTTCCGTTCACATTGACATATAATTTTCCGGTTGTATATTCAAAACTCTTTATCTCACACCAATTATTATTGATTACGAGACAGGCATACCTCGTACCGGAAGTACCCGGCTTCAAACCGGTCATAGTTATTATCTCTCCACTATTACAAGTTTCACTTTGTCTGCTAACGCCCAACTTATATTTGGTAGGCGACGTCAATTTTACTACTACTGATGTTGGTCTCGTTGAATACAAATATGCCGAAATTAATTTGTCACAACCATAGAACGCAAAGGTTCCAATCGAAGTAACGGAGTTTCCTCCAGTAACCTTTGACAAGTTCGAGCAATTATAGAACGCATAATGAGGAATTGTTTTGACATCTTCGCCGATGTTAAGTGTTTTTAAGTTAGCACATCCTATAAACGCCAACTCCTCCTCATAAGTTGGCATATGTGTACAATTTGTTGCATTGTAATTTACAGTAGTCAAGCCCGAGCAATAACCAAACGCACCGTCCCCAATCCCAGTAACTGAATTCGGAATCGTTACAGACGTCAAGCCATCACAAGAGCGGAATGCGTCGCTCCCTATCGCGGTCACCGAGCTAGGAATCGTCACCTCCGTCAATCCATCGCAATCATAGAATGCACCGTCCCCAATCGAAGTCACGGAATTCGGAATCGTTACAGACGTCAAGCCATCGCAACCATAAAAGGAAAAGTTCTTAATTTCAGTAATACCATCCGGTATTATAAGATCTGTAATCTCTGTGCCATTTAACTTAAGGCATCCGGCATTAGATAGAGGATTTGAGAAATAGACCTGTATGAAGGAGCTGATGTATTCAGAAATGTACTTAAAATCAATATTTAACCACGATGATAAATCAGTTATATTTACCTCCGTCAAACCAGTACAACCATAGAACGCAAAACACCCTATCGAAATGACCGAACTTGGGATTGTCACCGACCTCAAGCCTTTCCAACCATAAAAAGGACCATTCTCAATTTCAGTAATACCATCCGGTATTATAAGATCTGTAATCTCTGTGCCATTTAACTTAAGGCATCCGGCATTAGATAGAGGATTTGAGTAGTAGTGGTACTCACCGCTATAACTCCTTTCTTCCTCAAAATCAATATTTAGCCACGATAATAAATCGGTTATATTTACTTCTGTCAAACCTATGCAACCTTCGAACGCATTAATCCCAATCGAAGTAACCGAACTCGGAATCGTTACCGACCTCAAACCCGTGCAACCAAAGAACGCATCTTCTCCAATCGAAGTAACAGAAGAAGGTATTATAATTGATGTGATTCCGCTATTATAGAATGTCTTTCCTATTGCCTCTAATGTATTAGGTAAAATTACGTTTTTTAGACTTTGGCAATTTGAGAATAAATTATCTGGTAAAGTTTTTATATTTGATGTTAAGTCTATAGATGTTAAATTAGTGCAATTCGAAAACGCATAATCGCCTAAATAATTAATATTCTTAGGTAGCTTAATTTCTAAAATAGACGAACATCCTAAAAATGCAGATTCTCCAATTGAAGTCAAGTACTCTGGTAACACAATTGTTTTTAATTCTGTACAAGAAGGAAAGGCATTCGCTTTGATTTCTGAAAATAGACTCCCAATTTCCAATATTTCAAACGACATGTTCACGAATGGACTTCCGATCCAATGTCGTCCTAAATATATATATTTTGATTTTGTCCCATTAAAAGCGTTGGAATCCAATGATATGTCATTTTCCGAATCTTCAAAAACTACTTTATCAAATGTACAATAACTAAATGCTCGATAACTGATATTTGTAACTGTTGATGGAATAATTAACGTTGGACATTGAATGTTGTTAAAAACATCATTTGAGATTGTTTCAATAGAATTTCCCAATTCTAAATTAGTAATATTTGAACAACCTCCAAATGCATTATACCCAATTGAACGTAAACTATTTGGTAATAATACTTCCTTAAGATTTTCGCAACCATTAAAAGCGTTTGGAGCAATAGATTCAATTGTTGTTCCAAAGTCAATAGACTCTATATTACTACAACTAAAAAAACAGTTTGATTGAACCGCTTTAATCGCTCCTAATTTTACATTTTTTATTGATTTGTTTGCATAAAAAGGTTGTGCCTCATAACCTCCAAGAACAGAACCATCATAGTCGATAACTTTATATCCTCTACCCAAATAAAGTGTACTAATAGGTACGCTTCGGAATAATCCGCAATAATAATTTTTTCTATAAGACACACCAAATTCAATTGGAATATCACTATCTTCAATTACCAATTCTGTAAGATTAGAACATGCGTTAAATGCATAATTTTTTATAGATAAAAGACTCTTAGGTATCGTCACTTTTGCCACCTCTGTGTTGCCATAAAATGCATATTCTCCTATCGACGAGACGGAATATTCTGCTCCAGAATAAATTACAGTTTTCGGTATCGTAACTTCTCCAGAATATTCGTTATATGAACTATAAGAAGATCCTTTGTAGGTTACTTCAACGGTTTTTGCTGATGAATCAAGGATATTGTAATAAAAACCGTCGACTTCGAAGTCGTGAGCGGAAACAGAGAATGCTGACAACATGGTGACTGTCAGCGAGAGAATCAAGTAACGTAGTTTCATGATTGTGATGTTTTTGGTGCCGCCTGTGTCCCCGAATTTGGCAGGTTAGTTTTTGGGTATAAAAACGAAAGCGCAGGACATTGTTCTGAATATCTTGTCCGAGGCATCGCCAAACGCCCAACTCGAAATAGACAGCCCACTCCCACGCCTTACCGAATATCTCAATCCCCTTGTCGGGGAGTGGACATACGACAAGAAATGAGCGTTTTCAAACTGCATCTCCTTCGAGTTTTTGAAATTGGCGATTTCCGAACAAAGGATAAAGCAAAAACGCTTTCGAAATAAAATGTCCTCCCTCCGGGCAACTCCTTGCCACGGATGAGATTGCCACAAAGTTAGCAAATTTCGCAAAAACGAGCAATTTCATGACACAAATTTTTCATTTCCACTAATTCATCTTTCATGTATCATCTTTACTTCTTCACAAGATTTTGTATTATATTTGCAGTCAGAATTATTATGGGTTATTATGCCAGACAGATAATTAACTTTGTTATTATGAAAGGATCCGTAATTTTTCGATTCGTCTGCCTTTCCGCCTTGTGGGTCATCCTCTGCTATTTGATGATTCAGGGACGCGGACTAAGAAGTTGTTTAAAATTTTATTGAATAAATTTATATAGCTTCATAAACATAACGGTTTCGGCTTCTTTATGGCTCTTTTGGTTGCCTTTTTAGCTAAATCGCTTGAAAATAGCTCGCTATTATCTGCGCAATTTATCTAAAAATACATTCCAAAATCGCTCTTAAATAATCTCGAAATAAAATTTAAACAACTTCTAAATCCATGGACACTTTTTGTCATCATAGTTTCGGGAATCATCGTGTTTGTTCCATTATACAAGAAATATATTCGTAAACGGAAACAGTAGCACCTCTCTCTCATTCTTAATCGCTTTTTTATCGTGGACAAGAATACTTCTACCGAAAATAAATATCCATTACTGAGCACAATCGACAGCCCTGACGACTTGCGTCGTTTGACTGTCGACCAACTGCCACAGGTGTGCCAGGAGATACGCCGATTTCTCATAGACTCTCTTGCCACCAATCCCGGTCACTTCGCTTCGAACATGGGAGCCGTGGAATTGACGGTAGCTCTGCCTACGTGTTCGACACCCCCTACGACCGTATTGTGTGGGACGTTCATTGCTATTTGTGTCTGAAATTTATTATTTTGAATTAGTTGAGTCAGCACACCATTGGGCGAAATGCCGACGGCGCGACAGATAGGTCAAGTCATGCCCGTGCGCGTAAGCCTCTCTCTCAAAAGAGATATTCATATAGGCCTCGTTCCACGACCTATATTGACAAAAACGTATCACCCACTCTATCAAATATACGATATAAAACGGCAACCACAGCATCTCGCGCTGCTGAGCCGAATGTATCTCTTCATGGTTGATCACATGTCGGTCTATCCAGCTAACATCGCGAGTGAGAAACAACCCAAAGAAATTCAAGCAAATCCCCTTTGGCACAACGCAAGTCTTTATTACCTTTCCCATATAGACTGACTTGAAATTAAACTTATTGTCTTGATACAGCAAATGTAATGCCAAATAATTCTTTTACAAACAAAAAATCGGAATATTGTATGAAATACCCCGATTTCTGTACGAATTGAAAGAGACAATGGATTACAAAGAAAGGGCGACACCCCGGAGATGGATGTCGCCCACGCTATTACCTAACTGATTAAGGGATGTGATTTATTGCTTTGTCACTTCATAGAGACGGCTTGCGAGGTCGCCGGTGGTGAAGAGAGGGAGACCTACAGTCATAAGGTATTCGCCTGAATATGCCTTGGCTTTGCCCACAGAGCCATCGGCACGATTGATTTCGCGCACTTGATATGTAGCAGCCGAGTGTAGTCCTTGGAGTTTCACGTTTTCAAGCTTTTCGTTGTAGCGAGGATGAATGTCGAATGCGAATACCACAGCATGAGAGCCTTGCTTGTCGACAAACATCGTAGAAGCGTGGTTGCCACTGTAAGGCGACACCAAACGATATTGATCGCCATCGAGGATGACCGGTTTCAGACGATTATAGTCGGCAATAGCCTTCTGGCAATAAGCCAATTCATCGACAGTAAGATCGTGCATATTGATATCGAAGCCGAGTTTGCCCATCATGGCTACGTTAGTGCGGAACTTCACGCTTGTACGCTTATTCCATGTGGTAACATGAGCACATTGCACTTTCGCCGGGAACACCTGCGAATATCCCCATTGGATAAACAAGCGTTCAATAGGGTCGGTATTGTCGCTCGGCCACATTTCAGTGAAATATTGCAATGCCTCATAGTCGGTGCGACCGCCGCCACCTGAACATAGCATCATCGGGAGATTGGGATATTTGGCTTTAATGCGTTCGAGCACATTGTAGAGTCCACGCACATAGTCTATATACAGATGCGACTGCTTCTTGCCTTCATAGACCGAATAGATATTGGTAATCGGACTGTTGCAATCCCACTTAAAGTATGCAATATCCGGATACTTGGTCATCAAACCATCCACTACACCAAACACATAGTCTTGAACCTGAGGATTACTCAAATCGAGCACAAGCTGATTGCGGAAATAATATTCTTCGCGGTTGGGAAGAACGATAACCCAGTCTTTGTGCTTCTCGTAGAGTTCCGATTTATGGCTCACCATTTCCGGTTCGATCCAAAGCCCGAATTTCACGCCTTGCCTTTTAGCTTCTTCGGTGAGTCGACCGATGCCATTGGGCAACTTATCGGCAGTCTCGGTCCAGTCGCCAAGACCCTGAGTGTCGCTATGACGAGGATATTTATTGGCAAACCATCCATCATCGAGCAAGAACATATCCACACCGAGGGTCTTAGCATCGCCGATAAGCTCAATCAACTTGTTTTCATCAAAATCAAAATAGGTCGATTCCCAATTGTTGAGCAGAGTGATACGATCGCCTTGACCATCTTTCACCTGATATTTACGTGCCCAATCATGAAGATTTCGGCTGGCTTTGCCGGTACCTTCATCGCTAAGAGTGAATATAAACTCAGGAGTCTTAAAAGTTTCACCTTTTGCTATCGTATAGCTTGAGAAATACGGATTCATTCCGCTTATCACGCGAAGCCCGCCAAGATTGTCCACCTCAAATGTGAATTGGAAGTTGCCCGACCAAGCAAGAGTGCCGGTAAGTACCGTTCCGGATGTTTCCGTTGCCAACTCACCCAACGAAAGTTGGAAGAACGGAGAAACAAACATATTTGCTCGCGCACCAAGTTTGGTGTCGATAACCTTCTTGCCATAGTGAAGCACTTGATCCAATTTATTGGCTTCGTTCGCCCACTCACCGCTGTATTGAGTCAATACATATTGTTTGGCATCGAAATGAAGGAGCGAAGACGCAAACTTCTCAAGTTCGATAGGCTTCGACTCTTTATTGACTATTTCAGTCCACGACTTAAACACATTCTCATCGCCAAATGCTTCGAAGTGAAGCAATACCTCATCACCATACACGGGGTCGGCAAGCGTAATGACTGTCTCGGTAGAGCCATTGTGAGAAACTACATTGTGGTGTTTATATTCCAACAATGTCGACGGATTGCCATCGGCACGATTGATGTGAAGAGCCGGCTCAAAATAATCCTCCATGCCATGAGTAAGATAAGCCTCTTTGCCCAAAGGAAGATTGGCATACTCAGCCGGATTTGACAATCGAGCGCCGAAATAGGACTGATACAATCGATTGTTATCACCGACATTAAACACTATCGCATTATCGTCGGTCTGCACCACAATCTGTCGATTGGCAGCCGACACTGCAAGCGTTGACATCAACGCTACAGTGAGTAAAAAATGTTTGTTCAATTTCACGGTTTTATTTGATTTTAATTCATATTATTGATTCTTATTTTTCAATTGCAAATGGGGTGACAGGCAATCCACTCTCCCCTTTCAAGTTTCCATCGGGGAAGTCCGCCCAATTGTATTTCACTGCCACAATCGGCGTTGCAGAAATAAGTTTCACCTCTGTTTCATCTTTAATCTGCACTTCGGGGCGAGTCCACACACCGTCAGGCGACATCACAATAAAACCTTTCGGGTCATCATTCATCGGCGCGAAAATTTTTGCATCAAACTTGATGAGAGCCGTGCAATCAGTCGTGCTCCAACTTTTCACTACCGGAGCCTCTGCCAATATATTAGCTCGTCCATACACATGATTCAAAGTCGATTCACACAATCGATGAGCCACCTCTTGCTTGTTTTTAGGATGAATGTCAGTGGCATCGCCCAAATCTATTGCCGAAACCATCGCTACATCGGTCAACTGCAACGCATCGGCTTGAGCTTGGCGCAGAGCAGCCCACTGCGAATCAGGCTGTATATCTTTCGGCGCCAAATAAGCAGCCAATTGGACGAAATGGAATGGCAGTTCAGGACGATTCCACAATCGACGCCAATCTTCAATGAGTCGACGGAACAGCACTGAATACTGAGTATCACGTCCTACATTTGCGCACCCTTGATACCATAGTACTCCTTTTATTGGCAATATGTTAAGAGGATGAAGCATTGCATTATACAACACCGTCGGGAAGCTGCTTCCGCCCACCGAAATCGGACGCGTTGCCGCCTTGGCAAAATCAGCCGCCACATAATAAGCCCAATCTCCTGCTAATGAGCGAATATCATCCCCACAAGCTATTGTTACGCCTGACGCATCGCCTATTATGCCACCGCCTCCTCCAAAATCGCAAACGCGGATAGAAACCACAGCTTTGCCGGGCTTAACCAACTTAGCCGGCACTTCATATTGACGCGGCACATTATAGCCTGAGCCTTTAGCTATCTGTACACCATTATAATATGTAATATCTTCGTCGTCGATCATCCCGGGGCGTAAAGTCAATGGCTTTCCGCTCCATTCTTGCGGAATTTCAATTTCTTTTTGCAACCATACTACGCCATCCAATCCGGGCAACTCGGTATTTTCCCACTCATTAGGAACTCTCATCGTCTTCCATTTCTTATGGAAGCGACCTCGCTCCTTGTCCATATTTACTTCATTGAGTGAATTGAGCCATCGAGCCACTCGTGCCTCATAATCGGCAGTCATTCGCTCAGCATCGAAATCATTGTCTACCAACAGGCTTACCTCATTCTCAAATCCGGGGACAGATTTAATGCCGTCGAAGCTCGTCCAAGCCTCAGCAGGAGTTCCGCCCCATGTGCAATCAATCACACCGACGTGCACACCAAGTCGAGCCGACATCTCACGTGCATAAAAATAAGCTATCGAAGAAAAATTTTCCACCGTAGCTGGCATTGCAGTTCGCCAACTTCCCATGTTGATTTCAGCATCCTCTGCCGGGCTGAATGCTGTCGCTTTCTTTATTTGCAGAAAACGGACATTAGGATTATTAGCTGTCGCTATTTCGTGTTCATAATTAAGGACCTTGCCCCATCCGCCGACCGGCATCTCCATATTGGATTGTCCTGAACATAGCCACACCTCTCCCGAATATATGTCACTCAGTGTAGTCTGAGAGTCGGAATCTCCTATTATAATTTTGTAAGGGCCTCCGGCCGTCGGTGTAGGGAGCGATAGCGTAAATCGCCCATCGTCGCCAACTGTGGTTGTATAAGCTTTTTCGGTCCACGACGCTTTTACCTCTACGTCTCCGTCTGCCTTGCCAACAAGGGTCAACACATCGTTTTGCTGAACGACCATACTATCTGTCACAAAACTTGGCAACAGAACTCGTGCATGACTTGTCGGTACCAATACGGTCATCGACACAAACAATACACTTGTAATTACTTTATTCTTTTTCATCGATAATGGATTTAGAGTTGATGCAAAATTAATATTCAGTAATGAAAAACAATATCACAAAAATAGCCAAATTATAGCAATTTATAGTTACTCTTCATCATCTGTGATATTTTCTGTCGTTTTTTTCTGGTGCAGTGACGAATTTTTAGCCCGACATTGCTTTTCAAAATCTTTTGGAGTGATGCCAAACTGATTATAGAACTGCTTGCTGAAATATGATGGCGAACCGACACCGACCATATAACACACATCACTTATGCGATATTCTCCCGATTGAATCAATTCAGCCGCCTTCTTAAACTTAATAAGACGTATCAACTCAGCTGGAGTCATATTAAACAGCGTCTTAATTTTACGCAAAAGGCTCGAACGACTCATCGCCAAAATATCACATAACATATCAACACTAAAATCGCCTTCACACACATGTTGGCTTATGACATCTTGTACTTTATTCATAAAAGCCTCGTCGCCCTTACTCATCTGCATGCTGTCGATCGAAACGAATGGATTTTTAGTATATGAGTTTCTCTCTCTGCGACGATTGTCAAGTAATGAATTAATCAGTTGACGCAGATATTTGATTGAAAACGGTTTTTCCACATACGCCTCTGCTCCATACTGCAATCCTTTAATCTTGCTATCCAAATCATTCTTAGCCGTAATAAACACGACCGGAATATGTGAAATATTAATATCATCCTTAACCCTGCGACATAGTTCCAAACCATCCATTACAGGCATCATAATATCAGAAACAATAATATCAAACGAACGAGAGCTGAGTTTTTCTAATGCCTCCTTACCATTTGCAGCTGTTTCCACCACAAATATTCGACGTAATTGTTCGGCAAGAAAATCCAAGATATTGGTATTATCCTCTACCAATAGCACATTATACACATCAGATCGAACTTTTGCTTGGTTCGATTCCTCCATGACCATATAATTTTCCATCTCAGAGTCCATTACAGCTTCATGCTCTACCAGCAGAACGGTTTTGGGAAGAGAAAGCGTAAAAATATTCAATTCATCCGGATTATCATCGAGTGTCAAAGAGCCACCCAACAATGTGGCAAGTGACCTCGACAACGACAACCCGATACCCACACCGTTTTTCTCACGCTCTGAGTCGCTCGTTTGATAAAACGGAGTGAATATTCGCTCACGCTCATCATTTTCTATCTTAGCTCCATCGCTATATACCTTTATGACAAAAGTGTCATCATTTTGAATCAACTTCAAACGAATGGTATGCATTCCATATTTGAGTGCATTGTTAAGCAAATTGCTTACTATCTTAGTCAGAGCTTCGCGGTCGGTCGACACTGTCAGTGGCCGTTCGTCATATTCACTTATAAAATGTTTGCCGGTCAGAGCAAACGTGGGTTCAAATCGCTCGGCAATATTTTTTATAAACGACACAACATCCACATTTTCGTTTTTAAGTGTCAGTTTGTTTGAGTCCAACTTTTCAAAGTCAAGCAATTGACCGGTCAATTCAAGCAAACGATGCGTATTCTGACGTGACACCTTCAAGTATCGTTTGATGTCTTGGTTGCTTACTCCAATCTCTTCAATCGCTTCAAGAGGCAAATCTATCAACGACAAAGGAGTCCGAATCTCATGAGCTATTTCAGTAAAAAATGCAACTTTCGAACGATACAATTCTTTCTCCTTATTGATAGCAAAGGCTTCTTCTCTGCTACGAAGTTGCAACTCTTTCTTATTGCGATACCACATAAACCATATCACCGCGGCAACAATCATGAGTATCGCATAAATACAATACGCCCATGCAGACTTCCACCATGGGGGTAGAACTTCTATTTTCAATACGCTCACATTACTTGATGTCCCATTGAAAACTTTCACCTCAAGGTCATACTCTCCCGGAGCAAGGTTGGTAAACGATATTTGATTTCCCGACATCGGTATCCACTCTTGATTGACAGGTAGCAGTCGATAGCTCATCGACAATTGACCGGAATGGCGATATGAGGGAGATGCCACATTAACTGCAAAAGTAGACTTGTCGTAATTAAATTTCACATTATCCTCAAAAACGATGCTCGACACTTCATGTTCGTCGCTCATCACATGAAGCTCTGTTATATACACTGAAGGCACCTGATCAAACTCATATAATTCAGGCACAAACGAAACCACGCCATTTATACCGCCAAAATAGAAACGTCCATCATAACCACGAATCGCCGACTTATAGTTATATTGGTTTCCGGATAGTCCATCATCAGTAGTAAACACTTGTACACAGAGATTGGATGGAGTGAATCTTACCAACCCCTTATTAGTTCCAAACCAAAGATTACCATTTTTATCCTCTAAAATGCTATACACACAATCGTCAGGTAATCCATCAGCCAATCCATAAGTAGTAAAATTGTCTGATTCCTCGTTATACCTACTCAATCCGCCCCGATCGGTCGACACCCAAATATTTCCGTTTGAATCCTCCAATATATAGTTTACAGAATTAGACTTCAGCCCTGACGGATTAGTGGCTGCATGATCATAGGCATATGATTTGAACTTACCATTTTCCGAATTGTATTTCCATACACCATTACCCATCGTACCTATCCAAATCATACCATCCGAAGACTCCATTATGTAATAAATCCAATCGTAATAGGTCTTTTGGATACGAACAAACTCGCTGTCGCCTTTCGCTCTACGAAATAAAGCAAATCCTTGCCCAACCCATTCATTACCTTTGCTGTCAATTAGATACGAGTAGACATTGGCATCTTGATCTTCCGAAAGAGGAAAAATTTTACTTGTATGCCCATCTGAATCAGTCTTATATAATCCGCTACGAGAGAACGAGGTGTAGACATTTCCATCATATTCGGTCATCATCAACACAATTTGATCGGAGCGATTGTAGCACGTAGCCGGTCGGATGGTCGATGTCTTTGGGTCAAGAATATTAACTCCGGCATTCTCAGTCCCTATCCATATGTTTCCATTAATATCGTTTGCCAATCCAAGCACTAAACGACTCGACAGATTATGGTTAAGACCATAATTAGTGAAATTAAATTTACGACGATGGAAATAACTTACACCTCCAAACATCGTTCCCAGCCATGCACCACCATCGGCATCTCGATAGATACAATAGACCGTATTGTCCGACAATGAAAATTGGTCGGCACTATTTTCCGACAAATATGTTTCTGCTCCTGTGGTTTTATTAAGTATCCACAAGCCGCTATGAGTACCAATCCATATTTCATCCTCAAAACATTCAATATATCTTAGATAGATACCTCCCGATTTGCTATACTTTACCGGTTCTATGACATTTGTTTTCGTATTATAACAATACAGATGTCCCTCTGAACTTCCCATGACGAGGTTGCCCTCATCATTTACACAGACGCAACATATCAGTTCATTTTTTATATCTACATCTCCATTGGTGTTGACATAAATAAATCGACCTGCTTTGGTATCGTACTTAAACAACCCGGCACCGGAAGTTACCACCCATACATTACCATCGTGATCCACACACATATCCGACGGAAAGATAACCTTCAATGTTTCCGGGCGTGTAATTGAAAAATGGCGCACTGTTCCTTCCGAATACAGATACACACCCTCATCGGGAAGCAGCGCCCACACATTTCCCTTGTTATCTCCTACGATGCGCTGCACCCAATTGGTTGCAACAGCTCCTTCACTTGTGCGTAAACCTACGTGATTTATGCTGTCTTCATGCGGATTATAAATATAGATACCACGGTCGGTTCCTATCCAAAGATTGGAATTTTCATCAGCAAAGAGTGCGCCTATATTGTTATTGCCTCGATTTAGTTTGGTATCAAACACATCAAATCGTCTTATCGTACTTCCATCGTAACGATTCAACCCATTTTTTGTACCAAACCACATAAAGCCTAAGCGGTCGCGTGTGATACACTTCACATTGTTGGCCGATAGACCTTGCTCACTACTGATTTGCTTAAACGCATAGTGCTCTGCCCCAACTGCTTCGGCCGGGAACAAAATAATCGATAGAGCCATAAGCCCCACGATTACCCATTGCTTTCCGTATGATAACGCCATATTAATCACGTTATAACGAACAGATGTATAATCTGTCGAAAAAAACGTCTGTCCTACTTAATAATAATTTTTTTTACAATGTTGTTGCCTGATTCCAACTTTACCGATGCCACAGCAACACCGGGATTTGTATCGATAGGTAGTGTTATTTTGCAGTCATGTGCATCACATGACTGTATTGTTAACAATGCGCCATCAACGCCAAACACACTCACCTCTGCTATAGGCTCCGATGCGGCAACGCTCAGATTGCCGGAAATATAGTCAATATTGACCGACCCCGAAGGATCAGCCAATATTGATTCTATTGCACTATAACTTTTGCGTTCAAAGCGATAGATGCGAACATCTTTCTTCGGAATGGTAATTTGTAGCGACGAGGGATCATAAGTCTTATTTTCCCAAAGCTCAGTCACGTTGACAAATTCTGATGCCGATACTCCAAGACGGTCGTAGTCAGGAGTAAATGTTCCGACCGTACCATCGTAATTGAATACCACATAGTAGAAAGCATCGCCTGTGTCGTAGATAAATTCATTGTCGGTAGCTACATCGTCAGTGCTCCACAATGTATTTTTATAGTCGAACGTACCCTCTACCGGACGGAAAGTCTTACCGATACGCCCCACTTCAGTCAGATTCTTGTTTGAAGCAAACTTCACGGCGCGAGCACGCTCAGCGTCATTGCCGACTACGTGGCCATAACCATTTACTACATCACCTTCATAGGCGTAAGTACCTCCGAGGAGCGTCATTCCGGTAATCAAACCGCAAGTATAACGGATGCGGGCTTCTTGCTCATCGTTCGAGCCTTTGCCGGAGAACGCTACCTTCGACATACACATATGGTCGGGGTCGTTGAACGCATACACCCGGTCGAGCCACCATGAACCATTGATACAATTGAGAGTATACATCGATTGTGGCAAATCGCCCCATGCATCGCAACCGATACGACGTACATGTGCCTTGGCCGGGAATATCGGAGCGATTGAGAAATCGAGCATTATGTCGTCGCCACAAAATTCCTTAATATAATCCATTCCATAGTTGTAGGCTTGCAGACCTGTAGTGATATTTTTGTCGTACCAAGAATCAGCCTCTTGAGAACCATTGTTCATAAAGTCGATTTTAACAAACTCAAATCCGAGATTACGGAATTTCTCAAACGTACGACGATTCCAATCCTTTACAGCCGGATGAGTCGGGTCGAGCGAGAAGCCGTTGATATGACGATATTTTCCGCCTGCTTTAAGCACCATTTCACCCAAATATCCACCTTCCCAAGCTTCATTATTATTCACTTGGCTTTCGCTGCCCCAATAGGTAAACGGAGTTGTATAAATACCGGCTACAAATCCGAGTTCTTTACATCTGTCAGCAAAATATTTGAGTTGGGTATCGTTCAACGCACTCCAACCTGAGTCGAGCACGATATGACAACGACCGGCCTTGTTATAGAATCCTACCGGCTTCAATTCTCTTTCAAAAAAGTCGAGAACACTCATAGCTGAGTTATAGTTCAATCCAAACTCCATACCACCCCACGATTGCCAGCCAAAAAGAGATTCATCATTAGTCCATTCATATTTGGGACAAAGCACGGTGTTAGCTTCGCCGTATGTTTCAAGTCCGACACGCCAATCTTCGAAATAGCCAAGCATGAATTTTGGAGAATCCACACGAGCGCCCTTTACTGCCCCGTGACGTTCGCTTGTAGCTTTTCCGTTAGTAAACACGTCCCATGTGCGCTCGCTTATATACCCTGCTTCGGCTACGATTTTACGAACGCGATTATTACCATTAGGTGTCACATATATAGCTGATTTCCATGACGAGTGATCGACAGAACCAAGCACAAGAGATTTACGACTATCGACATTAAACAACGCAGTAGCTTCGCACGAGATTATCTGCGCTCCGATCTCCCAAGGTGTGGTATTAAATGTAGCCCAATTATCATTGGCAAACGGCATGTTGTAGACTCTATTGTTTGTAGAGCCAATCTGCAGTGTATTGCTGGTTTCAGATACTATCGGACAAATATTGGTCGACGATGTTGTTCCCGACGATGCAATCACAGAAGCCTCGACAAGGATGTAAGGCAGTTCGGAATAAATATAGATATTTTGCACCAAATCGTTTTGTCCCGATATTCCGGAATAACGATAAGTGTATTGCGTACCGCTTCCAAATCCATCGGTGATAGATTTTGAGGTGAGAGTCACTGTAGGATATTCTTTCGACGACATTTCATTGTAAGATGGGTCAAGAGCCTTAACATACGCATTCTTAATCAAAGTGATACCATCTTGCTTATAAGTCAATGTATTTTCTGTTCCGGCAGTGATAGACCACACTCCATTGGTAATGTCAAGATCGCCTGCCATTGCGGGGATGGCTGTTACAGCCAAAAACGCTGCTAAATATTTGCTGATGCTCATTCTTGTTAGGTATTTAGTTTTCGGTAATAAATTTCGTTTGATACAAAATTAAGAATAATGATTCTTTTTATCTTGTCTGTATGCACCAAAAAATGACAAAATCGGTGCAAAATCATTCGTAGAGTCCGGTTCTTTCGAATATATAAAAAAAGTTTGCCGATATAGAAGCAGAAACCCATTACATCTATTATCGGCAAACTCACTCTTAAACCAATTTTTTACCCTACATGATTATCCATTATTTAACAAGCACTTTAGTTGCCTTGTTGCCCTGCTTCTTGATATAAAGTCCTGACTGAGGATTTTCTACTTTCACACCTTGGATGTTGTAGTATTCAATGGCTTCATTGTCGTCAATTTCGATATTTTCGATGGCAGAAATTTCTCCGACTGCGAATGGGCTGCCAAGTTTGCCGCCATCTATGGTTTGTACGCCCCATTCTGCGATTTTAGCTGCATCAATGTTGAGGGTATAGCTGCAAGTGATTAAAGCTGATCCAACTTCGATAGAGCGTAGTTTTCCTGTTGCCGGATCGGCCGGAACAACGGAGATAATCTCACCGTCGATGAGCTTTACGTAAATGTTGTAGCGAAGAGCTGCTGTAGGGGTCTTTGTGTCACTGCCTGCTTCCCAAGAGAAAGACACCTTACCTTCGGCAGTTTTTGCCATCAGATTGGTAGGAGCGGTAGGAGCTACGTTCATACTTCTTTGGTTGCCAATTCCGTTTGCAACTTGGAAGTGGTTGCTACCGGCGTCGTTATAGCCTTGAACCATTATATCAATCCATCCATTGCTGTTGAAATCGGCAGCTGTGATTGTAGCACCTCCACGGTGACCACCGAGAACGGTTTCGGTGTGTGTGGTATATGTGCCGTTGCCTTCGTTGAGTACAATGTGGGTTGTTGCTCCGGAGCCTTCGCCGGCGAAAACCAAGTCGATAGTGCCGTCGCCATTGAGGTCACACCAGTCAGCTCCAGATTTTTGGACTCCGGTAAAGGTCGTGCTTGAATCAAGAGCAAAAATTCCGGTGCCGTTGTTGAGCCATATTTCAGAAATACTGGTCCATGCGATAGGACATGATGTTCCTGTAATGAAGAGGTCGAGATCTCCGTCTGAGTCTATGTCAACGAGAATGATGTGCCCCTTCTCAGTACCGCGATTTACAAGATCAAACGGGTCGTTGTTGGCATAGTTGAATGTGAAAGTACCATCGCCCTTACCTATATATGCACGGAAACAATCGTTGCCAAAAGTGTCGTTCCATCCGCTTACAACGACATCTTGAATACCATCGCCATTGATGTCGCCAACAGCCGTAGTTCCACCTCGTTGAGGCGCGATGCCTGCATCAGCTATAGGTGTGAAGGTTCCGGCTCCGGAGTCGTTAATCAAGATGGTAGGATTGCTGTTGGTCATACAAAGGATATCGGGATAGCCGTCGTGGTTGAAATCGGCGATATTGAAAATTCCGTCAAACCATGTTTCATTTGTATCACCATCAAGCCACATTTCATTGTCAATAGCGAATCCGTCAACTTGTTCGAATGTTCCGCTACCATCGTTTTTGAACAACTTTGCGCCACCATAGCCGGTATAAATCACGTCAATATCGCCATCGATGTCGAAGTCAAAAGGTATGATTTGGCTGTCATAGTCGTAGATATTGGTGAATTCGTGAACCGTATCGAATGAATATCCGTCGCCTGAAAGCCAAAATGCTCCGGTTTTCCAACCTTGATTGAGGTCGCGACCACATACAAAAATGTCGAGGTTGCCATCGCCATTGAAATCGGCAAGACCATTATTGCCTACAAACATGCCATTTGATACAAGAGATGTAAGATCCAACTCGGTATAAGTCGGAAGTGTTGCTGCTGCATGAGCTGAAATTGTGGCAGATGCTACAAATACACTGAATAAAATATGTTTCATGTGGTTAACAGTTTAAGTTGTTAGAAGTGAAAAGTATTTGAAAAATAAAAATCGTGGAGCGACGGAGGGTTTTCCGCCACTCCACGATGATAGTTTATACAAAGAAATGTCTAATTATCTGTAACCTTCGTTTTGATCTTCAGGAGCTATGTCGTCGTTTTGGTCGATTTCGCTCAAAGGAATAGGCCAAACTTTATTCCATTCTTGGATAGTGCCCGAACGTTTTGCCCATTTATTGCGTTCCTTAACATATTCCAAGAAGTTGTCTGTACGAATGAGGTCGAATTTACGCCAACGTTCGCCGAATAGTTCACGTACGCGTTCTGTCATGATTTCTTTGCGGAATTGGTCTTGTGACATATTTTTCCATTCCTTATCGGTGGGAAGAGCCCAATCCCAAGCACGAGCACGCACTTTGTTTACTTCGGCAACTGCGTCAGAAGTTTGACCGAGTTCGTTAAGACATTCTGCATAAAGAAGGATAGCGTTACCAAGGCGAAGGAACGGAATATTCTTACCCGAATACCACATATTATTTAAGCCCATACCTGAGTGAGAGTCGGTGCGGAAGTCTTCATACTTCTTGATATGAGGAAGAAGTTCGTCATGGTCGTCGCCAAGGTCTTCCCAAGCCACACTTTCGAGAGTAGGAGTTTTGCCAAACCAAGAGAAGTCGTAGCGAATAGACTCTTCTTTACGAACGTCGCCATCTTCCCAAATACCACCGTCAGCCACATCACTATAAGCCCAAGCCGAAGGAACAGCGTGATCATAACCACTCATGAAGCAACCGTCGCCACCCATCGATTGAACGGCACGAGAACCGATTTGGAATTGAATAGCATTATTATCAGGCCAAGCATTTGAGAATTGCCATTCAAATATAGACTCAGCCGTATTGGTCATAGAATAATCCCATAAGTCATAATAATATACCAATGAGAACGGACCGGTCACAACCTTATAGAGCGCGTCCTTTGCCAAAGAGAAATCGCGAAGACCGGTTTCTTCAGGAGCTGCCATATAAGCATAACCGAGAAGCATTGACGCAGCATAAGTAGTGGCACGTCCGGGTTCATTGCTTGTAGGACAGTACTTTTCAGCCTCTTTGAAGTCATTGATTATGAATTTCCACACATCGGCTGCCGGTTGACGACCATAACCGAGAGTAGCGATATTTTCAAGATCGATGATGGGCACTTCGCCAAACACAAGAGTAAGCTCCATAGTCAAACCGGCACGGATGAAGCAAGCTTCACCATAAAGTTGACGAGCCAAATCATCTGATTCGATTTGGGGCTTGAGTGCACGAATTATCTTGGCAGCTTCGCCTACCTTAGTCCAACGATTACCCCATTGGTCAGAGATATAGTACAACTCCGAAGTCAAGAGAGCGTCATATCGGTCGAGCGAACCACGCTTCATTCCATCTTCTTTCAGAGCCTGATATGCACCTGATTGGATTTCATCGGTACCAACCATCAATTCCCATAGATAACGGTCGGTAAACATACCACGCCAACCCTTGTAGCATGTTTGGAGGTTAGATTCGGCATATTCCGGTGAGGAATACATCTGTTCCTCAGTAATCGAGGTCTTGGGTTCTTCTTCGAGAAAATCACTGCACGATGCAAACGATAGAGATGCAGCAGCAATCAATCCCAATGAGAATATTTTATTTTTCATTTTCATTTCGTTGAAGATTTAAGAGATTATAAAATGCTGAACGACAAACCGATTGTGTAGGTGCGTTCGGTAGGATAATATCCGTTACCATCACCATATTCCGGGTCAAAACCTTTATATTTGGTAATGGTGAACACATTGCTTGCAGTGAAGTAAACTCTCAAGTTGTTGAAACGCCACTTGTTGATGAGCTTCTTAGGCAAGTTGTAAGAGAGCGACAAGGTCGACAATCTCAAATATGAAGAGTCTTGGATGTATCGATCAGTATCACCGGCTCCGTATGCACTATAACCGCTGACGTTGGTCATACGACGTGGGAAGTAAGCGCCGGTATTTTCGGGTGTCCAACGATCGAGAAGATCTACCGATGCATTGCTCTGACCTACCGAGCTGATAAGACTTTCATAATATCCACTAAGTGCATGACCACCTACTGAATAGTTGAAAATAGCATTAAGCGACAAGCCTTTCCATGAGAAGTCGGTAGAGAAACCACCATAGAAGTCAGGATCCATATTGCCATAAATATCGCGGTCGTAAGAGTCGACTACGCCATCAGGCTTGCCATCTGCGCCAGAAATATCAAGTGCATAAAGGTCACCAAGACCCACGGTGCGACCATTGTAGTCAATGCCTTCCCATTGGCTGCGATTGCTTTCGTTAGCAATACCGCCGGCACGAAGAGTGTAGACATTGTTGAGTGATTCGCCAATAAAGATATTACCTGTACGATCACCGCTCAAGATACGTTCAACTTCGCCATAGAGTTTCTTAACCTCATTGCGGTCAAGACCTAAGTTGGCACTTACATTCCAAGTGAAGTCTTTTGTAACAATCGGAGTTGCATTAATGGTCAATTCAAAACCCTTGTTGCTAAGTTCGCCGATGTTTTCTACAGTATAGGTATATCCTGATGTATTGGGAAGATTGTGACTCATCAAAAGGTTAGAGTTGTTGATGAAGAACACATCCATCGACATATTCAAACGACGATTGAGGAAGCTCATATCAAGACCGATATTGGTCTGCTTTTGTTTTTCCCAAGTGATATTGGGAGTTCCACGACGGCCATCTGTTCCGTAAGAAGCCTCACCATTTGATACGCTCGGGCTGTAAAGAGTGGTATACATGAAATCACCGATTTCTTGATTACCTACTACACCATAACCACCACGAAGCTTGAGTTGGTTGACATACCACGTTTTGGGGAAGAATGCCTCGTTAGTTATATCCCACGCAAGAGAGAATGAGGGGAAGAAGCCCCAACGATGACCATCGGCAAACTTAGACGATCCGTCCCAACGTCCGGTAAGTGTCACATAGTAACGACCATCATAAGTATAGTTCGCGCGAGCCACATACGACATCAAAGAGCTTGCCGAATAGCTATTGTAGATACGACGATTTTCAGCATCAGCAGCCGAGAACAAGCCATGATAACCTAAGTCGTCGGAAGCAAATTTTTGACCTTGACCTTTGAGATCATCATAAACCTTACGAGATGTAGACATACCGACGAAACCATTCACACGATGGAGCCCGTTGAATGTATTTTCGTAGCTGACTGTGTTATCCCATTGCCATTGAGTCTCACCAAAACGTTGTTGAGTAGCGAACGCTTCACCAGAATAGTAACGATATGACTCTTGGATGCCGGTAGGAATAAATTGATTCCAACTTTGCTCACCGCGGTTGATGGCAAACGTAGAACGGATATTAAGTTCCTTAATAGGATTAATGTTGATATAGTTAGAAGATGTCAAGTGCCAACGAGTACGATCGGTCTTAACTTCATAAGAGTTGAATGGATTGAAGTTATTGTTGTTTTCTTCAGACTTAACACGCCAGAACAAAGTCAAGTAGTCGTATTCGTGACGAGTAGCATCATCCTTATAAGGAGCGAAATCGATCAATGGGTTACCATTGTAGAGAGCTTGTGAATACACTGAGCCGGTAGTCATATCATCGTGAGTATATGTATATGACGTGTTTGTTCCTACTTTCAACCAAGGAGTAATATCAGCCGAAGCATTGATACGACCGGTGTAGCGTTGTTGCTCTGTACCTTTCACGATACCCTTGAGGTCATTGATGCCAAGGCTCATATAGAACTGAGTGTCATCAGTCGCTTTTGAGAAACTGATATTGTGGTTGTGTTGAACACCGGTTTGGGTCACTTCCTTAAGCCAATCATAGCTCTTACCGCTTGCATATCCGGCAAATTCTTGATCATGGAAAGCAATGTTTGTACCATGAATCACATCGTTGATATAAGCCTGACGATCGGCACCGGGGTTATTATACATATAACCATTGGCATAGGCTTCGGTACGAAGATCATAAAGTTGCTGAGCGTTCATCGTTTCGGGACGATGACCGATAGCAGAGAAGCTCACCCAACCATCATAGCTCAACTCACCGGTTCCCTTTTTACCCTTTTTGGTAGTAATAACGATTACACCATTGGCACCACGAGAACCATAAAGAGCAGTAGCAGATGCATCTTTAAGAACTTGCACTGACTCAACATCGTTTACATTAATAGTATTAAAGAAACCGAAGTCATTTCCCATTACCAAGCCATCGATTACATAGATAGGAGATGATCCGGAGTTGATTGTGTTCGTACCACGGATTTTGATCGAAGAGTCTTCTGACGGAGATGTACTCTTTGTGATGCTTACTCCGGCAACCTGACCGGCCAAAGCATCATTAATGTTGGTAACTGGTTTTTGCGTAAGAGTTTCGGCATCGACATAAGAAACTGCACCTGTAAGGTCGCTCTTCTTCATCGACACACCCACTACGACAACTTCGTCGAGTACGCCTGACGCCTCTTTCATCACGATTTCCAAAGTGCCGGAGGCAGGAACAGTCACTTCTTGACGTTCGTAACCGACATACGACACTTCAAGAATTTGTCCCGGTTTCGCTTTAATGCTAAAATTTCCGTCAACATCTGAGGCTACGCCGTCGGATGTACCTTTCACAAAAATAGATGCTCCGGGAAGAGGCTCTCGACTTTGATCGACCACCTTACCCGAAATTCCGGTTTGTGCAACCGCAATCTGAAATGCGGCTACTAACACAAACAATGTACACAGGATTTTTTTCATGTTAATAAGGTTGATTTTAATTAGGTTGTTAGGTTAAACTTATATATCGCAAAATTACTCAGCCGACAAAATATAAAGGGAAAGAAAAGCACCAAAAAATATAACTTTTGCGTCAATTTTGTATCTGAAATTTTGTCTCATTTCTGCTAATACTTGATTTGCAAATAGTTACACTCAGCACATCCTATCTCATGCCGCCTGAATAGTTTTTTTTTCTTCAAAATTTAATTTTAAGAGTTTCTCCTCTGCGAATTTTCACTCCGTCTTTATAGCCCTTAATATTGACTACACGATCCTCAACGGTAGATGTGATACGCGCCCAATCCATTTTTCCATTACTCCAAGCCATATCGACAACGAGTCCTCCTTGCGCACACAAGCCGGAAACTTCTCCCGAAGCCCACTGCTCGGGTAATGCAGGAAGAAATTCCAAAAAGCCATCGTAGCATTGAAGTAGCATCTCGCACATACCTGCCACTGCACCTTCAGTCGCATCGAAACTGAAAATATCATATTCCGCCATTGCAATTCCGGCCGGAGATACAGTCATCAGATTTTCACGAGTGAATCGCTTAAACAAATTCTGAAGCCATCCGTAAGCGACATCTGCCTCTTTCATTCTTGCACGGAAGCAAAGCATATTGGCAGTACTCCACTCCGTATCCTCCCAATTGGGATCGGCAGTCTGAGTGTCGAGCGAGCGACGACATGCTTCAATCAACTGAGGATCGCGACTATAAGATATTTGGTCAAGAGGGAACAAAGAATGCAAATGAGAGGAGTGTCGATGAGATGGGTCTGAGCGTCTCACATCGTCGAGCCACTCTTGAACCAATCCATCAGAGCCTATCATAAGCGGTGGCAAATGTTTTATATCGCGACGTAACGATTGGGTAAATTCATCATCTATACCGAGAATATCAGCCGACTCGATGCATGCACTATATATATCATATACCATCGTACGGTCGATAGTTGGCATCATTGCAAGACTTAGATTTCTGCCACCGGGGCCGACATAGCCATTTTCAGGAGATATGCTCGGTCCCGTCACTAAATATCCATTACGCGGATCTTCCACCATGTAGTCACTATAGAATTGCGCAGCGCCGCGAAGTATCGGATATGCCGTATTGCGCAAATATTCGCGATCGAGAGTGTACTTGTAATGGCTCCACAAATGAGTAGCAAGCCATGCTCCTCCGGTGACATTCATGCCCCAGCTTACACCCCACCCCGGAGCTGTGTATCCCCATGCATTGCATACGGTGTGAGCGACCCAACCGCGACATCCATATATCTTCTTCGCAGCATCTGCTCCATGATGAGCGAGCAGCCCCAAATAATCAAAGAGAGGTTCGTTGCATTCGGCAAGATTTGTTCTGTTTGCCGACCAATAATTCTGCTGGATATTCATATCGAGATGATAATCACACGTCCATGCCATATTGCATGCTCCATTATCATTCCATATACCTTGCAAATTGGCACAAAGTGGCATACCATTCTTTCGAGATGAAGAAATGAGCATATATCTACCATATTGGAAGAATAACGCATCAAATCCGGAATCGGTCGCTCCGGTGGCAATTGATTTCAGACGCACATCGGTAGGTTTATCATCCCCACCGGCATTTCCCAACCGAATATCCATGCGCTCATACAGGGCTTGATAATCTTTTATATGACGTTTTTTCAATTCATCAAACTTCGATTTAGATGCTTGACCAACCACATCGCGGCATGTCGCAACGTAGTCACTATTAATATAGTCCGTGCGAATATCAACAAGTACAGTCATTGCATCGGCATTTACCACCGAAATACTTGAGCCATTCGAGAACATATCGCCCCCCTCAGGAATAACTCTTACGTTTCCAAAAAAGTTAACGCCACCGGGACCATGCATCGGAAATTCCACTTTTCCTTCAAATGTCAAATCTCCATTAAGGCTTTTAATATCAGCTTTTCTAAGCAGATCAAATGAGAACGTAGCAGTGAGCACACCACGTTTTGAGGCAGTATATCTCATGGCAATAACATCATCGGGATAATCTGCAATATACTCACGATGATATTCCACTTTGCCTTTTCGATAATCGACAGATGCAGTAGCGCTCGTAAGATCAAGCTCTCTCACATAGTCAATAGTATTACCATCAGTATGCTTAAAATCAATTACCAAATTACCCAATGGGACATGAGTACCAAACGAAGTCATTCGTCCGGTGAGATATTTCTCTCCGAGTTCATTTCCTTTTACCGGATCTCCGGAAAAGAAAGCTTCGCGCATTTCAGCCAAAGCATCTTTTCCACAGAGATCATTACTGGTTTCGTCGGGCTGTCCCGACCACATACTGATTTCATTAAGAGCCAAAATCTCTTTATCGACTCCGCCATACACCATAACCGACAATCGACCATTTCCTATTGGCATAGCCTCCATCCATTGCTCGGCGGGTTGTTGATACCATAAGCGCTCATTATCAGCTTGAGCGCCCAAGCCAACAGATATCGCTACCGACACGCAGAATAGTTTCGTAAGATTAAAATACAATTTCATGGTTGATATTTTGCGTTTGATTTGATATCGCAAAATTATCTGCTATATCCGCAACCATCTTTTTTCATTTCGCCAAAAAATAGCAAATTTTCGTCATTTTGCTTTTATGCTTTTTCTTGCTCACGATAAGCCTTAGGACTTATTCCCATTATTTTCGTAAACATTCTGGAGAAATAATACGGGTCGGTCACTCCTATTTTGTAACATATCTGATTCAGTTTCATTGAAGTATTATCAAGCAGTTCGCAAGCGTGTTTTACTTTCATGATATTAAAATAATTCAGTGGACTATGTCCGGTCTTTTTCTTAAACAGCATTGACAAATGCGACGCCGAAAATCCGGAATAATCAGCCACTTCTTGCAGCGATAAATGCTTCTCAATGTTTTCTTCCATAAAATGAATCACACATTCCACAATATTGCTCTCATCAATTTTGTCCCCGACCTCACGATATTGATGCAAATATCGCAGCGTACCTAAATAGTGATGAAACATCGACATAGCAAAGCGGATATTTTCGATGCTATATCCATTCTGCAAACTATTAAAAATTTCTTCAAATAAATTTGTTCGCACGCTAATGCGCGATTGCACTCCGGGATTGATCGACTGTGGAGTTAGAGCATCTTCGGCATAATATTTCGCAAGCGTACCGGAGAAATGAATCCAATAGATTGTCCATGGAGTATCTTCATCCGATGCATATTCATGAGGCACTCCCGCCGGCAGAATAAAATACTGATTGGCAACCACCCTGTATTGACGTCCGTACACACGAAAATATCCACACCCATTTATACAATATATAAATACATATTCCGATATAGGCTGCGAACGCTCTCTGTAATGGTGTTTTGCCTCAGGATAATACCCTATATCGGTAATATGAAGAGCCGACACAACAGGATCGTTCTCCATCATCTCTATAATAATCTTCGGAAGCACAATCGAGCGCTCGCCGGAAAAGCCACTTCTACGTCTACTTATCACCATATAATATATGTATATACAACCGCACTGCAAAAATAATAATATTGTCCATCATAAAAAATAGAAAACACATTTTTACGCATCTTTTTATGTAATAATTTTGCATTGTTTTCAAATCAATACAAATCAAATGTCATGAATACATTTAACAAACAATTTATTTTCTTCGTTTGCATCGTTTCGGCGATGGGCGGATTGCTCTTCGGCTACGATTGGGTGGTAATCGGAGGAGCAAAACCATTCTATGAAGTATTTTTTGGTATTGCCAATAATCCTGAGTTGCAAGGATTGGCCATGAGTATTGCATTGGCCGGTTGTTTAGTCGGAGCAATGGTTTCGGGGTCTATGACCGACCGATTTGGTCGCAAGCCGTTATTGATAGTTTCGGCATTTATATTTTTAGTTTCGGCCTACGCCACCGGAGCATTCGACGACTTTGTGTCTTTCTTAGTGGCTCGTTTCATCGGAGGCATTGCCATCGGTATCGCATCCGGTCTTTCGCCTATGTATATAGCAGAAGTGGCTCCACCACATATCCGAGGACGATTGGTTTCACTCAATCAACTCACTATCGTATTTGGGATTCTTGCTGCTCAGATAGTCAATTATTTGATAGCCGAACCGATGCCGGCCGGAACAACAATCCCCCTGCTTGACTCATGGAATTGCCAGATGGGTTGGAGATGGATGTTCTGGGCGGGAGCATTTCCGGCTGTACTATTCTTGATTTTGGCATTTTTCATTCCCGAAAGCCCCCGTTGGCTCATTATGAAAGGAAGATACGACATCGCTCGAAAGACACTCGAAAACATCGGGGGAACGAGCTATGCTTCAGCTGAGATTGACTCTGTCGCCTCCTCTCGAAAAGACACCAAGGAGCAAGGCGGCTTGCGACTGCTATTCAGCCGTCCATTCTTAGGTGTATTGCTTCTCGGCATCGTTATAGCCGTATTCCAACAATGGAGTGGCACAAACGTAATCTTCAACTATGCACAAGAAATATTCTCTAATGCCGGTTACGATCTCGGCGAAATGCTGTTTAACATCGTTCTCACCGGTATTACCAATGTTGTGTTTACATTTGTTGCTATTTACACCGTCGATAAACTTGGACGGAGAAAACTCATGTTGATTGGCGCAGGCGGGCTTGCGATAATATATGCCATATTAGGCACTTGCTATTATTTCAACGTCACCGGATTCTTTATGGTGATACTTGTGGTAGCAGCTATTGCATGCTATGCCATGACATTAGGACCGATAGCGTGGGTGCTTATCGCAGAAATATTCCCTAACAGAGTACGAGGTATTGCAGTTGCTACATGCACATTTGCATTGTGGGTAGGCAGCTTCTCTCTCACCTATTCATTCCCATTGCTCAATAATGCATTAGGCAGTTTCGGTACTTTCTGGATTTATGCCGCAATATGTGCGCTGGGATTGATATACTTTGCGGCTCGTCTTCCAGAGACCAAAGGAAAAACCCTTGAACAATTAGAAAACGAATTTATCAAACATACAAAATAATCAACAAACCACATAAGACATTATCATGGTAAAAGCATGGAGAGAAAAAGTGGTCATTCCCACCTACGAAGTGGGGAAACCCGAGAAAAATCCTATATTTCTTGAAAAACGTGTCTACCAAGGTTCAAGCGGTGTCGTTTATCCATATCCGGTAATTGAATCCATCGCCAACGAAAAAGTAGACAAAGAATATAATGCCGTATTCATCGAAAATGAATATATCAAAGTGATGATATTGCCGGAACTTGGCGGTAGAGTTCAAATGGCATACGATAAAATCAAACAACGTCACTTTGTATACTACAATCATGTTATCAAACCTGCTTTAGTAGGACTTGCCGGACCTTGGATTTCAGGAGGTATCGAATTCAACTGGCCACAACACCATCGCCCCAGTACATTCATGCCTGTAGATTGTGACATTGAGACACACGAAGACGGTTCTATGACTGTATGGGTCAGCGAGATGGAACGTATGTTTCACCAAAAAGGCATGGCAGGTTTCACTCTACGCCCGGGATGTGCTTATTTAGAAATTAAAGGTGTTCTTTACAACCGCACTGATGTGCCTCAGACATTCCTTTGGTGGGCAAACCCTGCAGTAGCCGTCAACGATCATTATCGTTCGGTGTTCCCGCCGGATATTAATGCCGTATTCGACCATGGCAAACGTGCCGTAAGTTCATTCCCTATCGCAACAGGTACGTACTATAAGATGGATTATTCTGCCGGAGTGGATATTGCCAATTATAAAAACATATTCGTACCGACCTCTTATATGGGAGTCAATTCAAAGTATGACTTCGAAGGCGGTTACGAATTTGACACTCAAGCTGGGATGCTCCATGTAGCGAGCCACCATGTATCTCCTGGCAAAAAGCAATGGACTTGGGGCAATGGCGACTTCGGGCGTGCATGGGATCGTAACCTCACCGACGAAGACGGACCATACATCGAACTAATGGCCGGTGTTTACACCGAAAATCAGCCCGATTTTTCATGGCTTCAGCCATACGAAGAAAAGGAATTTACTCAATACTTCCTCCCCTATCGAGAATTAGGTGTTGTGAAAAATGCTACCAAAGATTTGCTGGTCAACATCGATCCTATAGATGGAGGAACGGTTCATCTTAAAATTTTCGCAACATCGGCACAAAGCGTCAATATCATACTACGTAGCAACGATGATCGTGGGTTCTTTAATAGCCAGCACCTCATAACCCCGGAAAAGATTTTCGAAGAGTCCATCGACATAGATGATTGCGCTTTCGATACTCTCACTCTTGAGATTATAAAGAACAATCGTATCGTACTTACTTGGCATGCAGAGCCTGACGAAATTCGTCCTATTCCTGATGCAGCCGAAGCCGCCCTTACTCCGAAAGAGATAAAGACCAACGAACAGCTTTTCTTAACAGGGCTTCATCTCGAACAATATCGTCATGCTACATATAGTCCGGTCGACTATTACGAAGAAGCTCTACGCCGAGATCCACTCGATGTGCAATGCAACAATGCCCTTGGCCTATGGTATATACGCAAAGGACGCTTTGAACTTGCTGAAAATTATCTTGACACAGCCGTCAAAGTGTTACAAAAGCGTAATCCCAATCCCTACAATGGCGAGCCAATCTACAATCTCGGATTGTCGCTAAAATATCAAGGACGTTTAGACGAAGCGTATGCTCGTTTCTATAAATCCACATGGAATGGAGCATGGCAAGATGCCGGCTATTTTGCTTGTGCACAAATTTCCGCTTTACAAGGTAGATACGAAGATGCTCTATACGAATCAGAACGTTCTCTCATCAGAAATTGGCACAACCATAAAGCTCGCGCACTCAAAGCGGCAATTCTCTATCAAATGAATCGTTTCGACGAGGCTCTTACATTAATAGAAGACTCCCTCGCAATCGATTGCTTCAATTATGGTTGCCTATATGTTAAGTATCTTATCAGCAAAGATGAGAATACACTTAATCATCTCGTGACATTAATGCGTGGCGATGCTCACAATTACGACGAGATTGCTCTTGATTTCTGTGCTGCCGGATGTTGGAAAATTGCGAACTCACTATGGGAGATTGCAATTAAGCAGAAAGCCACCACCCCAATGACCTACTATTATCTCGGATGGTGCCAACTAAACGCATCAGACATCGATGGAGCTAAAGCCATATTTGCCAAAGCCATGCAAGAATCACCGGAGTTATGTTTCCCTAACAGATTGGATGCAATAGTTGCTCTTAATACTGCATTAGATCTCAATCCCGACGATCATCGAGCATTATACTATTTAGGAAATCTCTACTACGACAAGCGACAATATGATATAGCTATCGATTCGTGGATGAAATCTGCGCAACTCAACTCGGAATACCCCACCGTTTGGCGAAACCTCGCTTTAGGATGTTTCAATAAGCGCAACGATGAAGCAAACGCCGTGACTTATATGGAACGTGCATTCTCACTCGACACTTCAGATAGCCGCATACTCATGGAACTCGACCAACTATACAAGCGTTTACGTCGCCCACACACCGAACGTCTTGCATTCCTTCGCAAACATCACGAATTAGTGGTGCAGCGTGATGATCTCGTCCTTGAAGAAATTACCCTCCTCAATCAAACCGCGCAACATCTTGAAGCGAAAGAGCTTCTCGACCGACATATCTTCCATCCTTGGGAAGGTGGAGAAGGCAAAGTGCCTATGCAATATCAAACAGCTCGCGTCGAATTGGCTAAAATCGCAATTACCGAAAAACGCCATCGCGATGCAATAGCTTTGCTTGAAGAATGTCTCGAATATCCACATCATCTTGGCGAGGGTAAACTCTATGGTGCTCAAGAAAACGATTTCTATTACTTCCTCGGGCAAGCACATTCGGCTCTTGGCAATGAAGATACAGCTCGTGAATGCTATCAACAAGCCACTCTCGGACCGACAGAACCGGCTGCAGCTCTTTACTACAATGATGCCAAACCGGATAAAATTTTCTATGCCGGATTAGCATTCCGAGCATTAGGCAATGAGAACAAAGCAAGAAGCTATTTCAATCGCTTGGTCGATTATGGGAAGCAACATATCCACGACATTGTGAAGATGGATTATTTTGCGGTTTCTCTTCCGGATTTGCTTATCTGGGACGATGATTTGCAACTCCGCAACCGCATCCATTGTCTTTATATGCTATCACTTGGCTATATGGGACTTGGCAATGTAAAAAAATCGAGAGAATATCTCGAAGAGATAAAATCGCTCGATATCAATCATCAGGGAATTCAAGCTTTAGATACACTGATCAAATCTTATCCTGTATGAAACCTAATCTTTCGAGAGTTATGTCGTCGCTTGGCGACATAACTCTTTTTTCTTTTACCAACTCATCGGGAGCTTCAGTCACCTTATCTTCGCTCGGAGCAGGAATCACGCGCATCAGAGTCCCCGACCGTCATGGCATAATCGACGATGTCATATTAGGTTATCAAAATCCGGTCGATTATATTGGTGATGGGCCGTGTGCCGGGAAAACCATTGGTCGCTTTGCCAATCGCATAAGCAATGCCCGATTCAGTATAAACGGCGAAACATTTATGCTCAAACCCAACGATGGCAAAAACGCGTTACACGGAGGCCGCAATGGCTTTATGAATCGCATTTGGGCATATAAAATTACCAAATTCGGTGTCATATTCAGCTACTCTGCTGCCGACGGCGAAGAAGGATATCCGGGAAAGTTGAATGTATCAGTAGAATATATTTGGAACGATATTAATGAGTTGCACATCACTTGTCGAGCCACCACCGATAAGCCTACAATCGTCAACCTTACCAACCACGCATATTTCAATCTAAATGGTGAAAACTCAGGCAATATATTAGGTCATACTCTTCGGCTATATGCATCAAAATATCTTCCGGTAGATACATCTCATATTCCAACCGGAGAGATAGCCCCCACTATAAATACTCCAATGGATTTTTCTTCTCCTAAAAAGCTCGGCACCGACTTTCAATCAGATTTTCCCGCTATAAGAATAGGCAGAGGTTACAATCATTTTTGGATCATTGATAACCCGACAAATGCAGTACCGGCAAAAGGCGCTGAACTATTTTCAGATACAAGCGGCCGCAAACTCGAAGTCCTTACCACACAACCCGGAATACAGGTTTACACCGGAGGTTGGCTCAATGGCAGTCCTAAAAGCATCAGCGGTCGCAGCTATAACGACTATGATGGCGTTGCCCTTGAATGTCAAGGATACACCGATGCACCTAATCACCCCAATTTCCCCTCAAGCCTACTTCTGCCCGGCACCGAATATCGACACAAGATAATCTACCGCTTCTCTACTATATAATCACTATTTCCAACGCTTGTTTCTCGATTGAATTGCCTAATCGCTTTCCCCTACTTTTATCTTAATCTGTTTCTTTCTCCCACATTAAATTTCAGTATATTTCAATTTTATCAATGTATTCATGAAGAAAAAACGAAGCAACTTGTTTTTTCTTCGCTTACCTTTGCGTATATTTGCATTGTAAATTGTTGCGGCCAACTATGCCCAATGCTAAAACTGCAAATATGAAAGGTTCTATAATATTTCGATTCATATGTCTCTCTGCCTTATGGCTCATCTTATGCTACTTGATGATACAAGGTCGAGGATTTAATCTATGGACTCTATTTGTGATTGTAGTATCCGCTATTGTAGTGTTTGTCCCACTTTACAAAAAGTATATCCGAAACGGGAACAATAAAAAATAAGTTCTCCATTAATTATCAACCATTCTTATCGTGGCACAAAACCAAACCAACATATTATCAGGTAAAAGCGAATATCCATTGCTCAACACGATTGACACTCCGGCCGATTTGCGTAAATTGTCGGTAGAGCAGTTGCCACAAGTGTGCGAAGAAATACGCCAATTCCTTATCCAATCGCTATCATCCAATCCCGGACACTTTGCTTCGAGCATGGGCGCTGTGGAGCTAACCGTCGCGCTACACTATGTGTTTGACACACCTTACGATCGTATTGTGTGGGATGTGGGACATCAAGCCTATGGTCATAAAATACTTACCGGTCGACGAGAAGCATTTGCGACCAACCGAAAATTGGGAGGGTTAAGCGGATTCCCCAATCCGGAAGAGAGTCAGTATGACACTTTCACAGCCGGACATGCGTCTAATTCTATCTCTGCCGCACTCGGAATGGCTGTTGCTTCAGAAATACAAGGAGATTCTCCTCGGCGGAATGTTGTTGCTGTAATCGGCGATGCCTCTATCAGTGGAGGACTCGCTTTTGAGGGGATTAACAATGCTGCTCATTCTCATAGCAACTTACTGATAGTGCTCAATGATAATGATATGTCGATTGATCACAATGTCGGGTCGCTAAATTCATATCTCGCTCATATCAACACCTCACCGAGCTACAATGCCGTTCGTTACAAGGCATATAAGTTATTACGTAAATTTCATCTCATATCCGATCGTCACCGAGGTTTTATACTGCGGTTTCATAACAGCATTAAGTCGCTGTTATCTCGACAACAAAACATCTTTGAAGGACTTAATGTAAGATATTTTGGAGCGTTTGACGGACACGACATTATACGCATCGTAAGAGTGCTTCGCGACATCAAAAACATGGAAGGGCCTCGCATACTCCATTTACGCACAATCAAAGGCAAGGGATATGCTCCGGCCGAGAAAGACCCTGCATCTTGGCATGCTCCCGGACGATTCAACCCCGAGACCGGAGAGCGCGTAAAAGAGTCTACCGAAGGGAAACCAATAAAATATCAAGATGTGTTCGGCCACACATTGGTGGAACTTGCTCGTAAGAATGATAAAATCGTAGGCATCACTGCCGCTATGCCATCGGGAACATCTATGAGTATGCTACAAGAAGCTATGCCTGAACGAGTATTCGATGTCGGCATCTCCGAAGGACACGCCGTCACATTCTCTGGAGGTCTTGCCAAAGATGGTATGCGCCCGTTCTGCGCCATATATTCATCATTTTTGCAACGAGCCTACGACCATATCATTCACGATGTGGCGATACGACATCTTCCGGTCACGTTCTGCATAGACCGTGCCGGTATCGTCGGTGAAGATGGAGCTACTCATCATGGTATGTTCGACCTCAGCTATTTGAGATGCATACCGGGAATGACAATAGCATCACCGGCCGATGAAGCGACCCTACGCCACCTCATGTTTACAGCCCAAGCCTCCGACGTTGGGTCATTCGCTATCAGATATCCCCGCGGTAAAGGAGAGTGCAGCGATTGGCAAGTGCCTATGCATGAATTGCCGATTGGACGTGGTCGAAAATTAAGAGACGGCTCTGATGTGGTAGTTCTATCCATCGGACCGATAGCTTCGCGTGTGAAACGAGCTATCGAATCTGCCTCCAAGGCAAATATTTCCGTGGCTCACTACGACATGATATTTTTAAAGCCAATCGACGAAACTATTTTGTCGGAAGCAGCCGCTAAAAATTGCCCTATTATCACCGTCGAAGATGGCACTATCACAGGGGGATTAGGTAGTGCAGTCATCGAATGGCTTAACGACCACGGATACTCACAAAAAGTTTATCGCATTGGTGCTCCCGATAAATTCATCACACAAGGCACAGTCGATGAGTTGTATCATCTATGCAATATGGATGAAAAGGCGATTTACAACACCATAATCAACGCTAAAAACGACAAACGATGAAAATAGTCATAGCCGGATCGGGAGAAGTAGGTACTCACCTTGCCAAACTACTTTCGCGTGAAGAGCAAGATGTAATACTTATCGACCTCAACGAAGACAAACTCGCCAACATCGACGCCAATTACAACTTGATGACCCACCGCGGAAGTCCGGTCTCATTTCGCACATTGCGAGAAGCCGGCGTGGAGCGTTGCGACCTCTTCATTGCCGTCACCCCATATGAGACGGCCAATGTCACCGCTTGTGCCATCGCCAAAAGCCTTGGTGCGCAGAAAACCGTAGCCCGTATCGACAACTACGAGTTTATGAGCGACCATAATAGCGATTTTTTCAACAATATCGGCGTTGATTTCCTTATATACCCCGAATACCTTGCGGCGTTGGAAATCATCACAGCGCTAAAACGCTCGTGGGTAAGACATTGGTTCGAACTTCATAATGGCGAACTAATATTAGTCGGAATTAAAATACGTGACAACGCCTCCATCGTAGGGAAGCAACTCAAAAATCTTGCATCCGACCAGCACTCATTTCACGTTTCGGCCATTAAACGCCATCACGAAACCATCATCCCAAGAGGCGATGATAAGATTCTCGTCAATGATATTCTTTATTTTACCATCACTCGCGACCATATCGACGACCTATTGGAGATATGCGGAAAGACAGATCAACGTATCCGCAACGTTCTGATCATGGGTGCAAGTCGTATTGCGATTAGATTGGCAGCCCTCGCCGGCGATAATTTCCGGATAAAGATTATCGACAACGATCGCGATAAGTGCCTACATTTACCGGAAGAATGCCCCAACTGCGAGATAGTTTATGGCGACGGACGCGACGTAGAGATCCTTCAAGAAGAAGGCATTGAGGATGTCGACGCTTTCATCGCCCTATCGGATAGTTCCGAAACCAATATATTGTCATGCTTGACTGCCAAAGAATTTGGCGTAGGCAAAACCATTGCAGAAGTTGAAGACATCCAATTCATCTCTGAAGCTGAGAATCTCAACATCGGCACAATCATCAACAAAAAATTGCTCGCATCGAGCAAAATATTCCAAATACTACTCGATGCCGACATCAACTCATCGAAATGTATGACTCTCGCCGATGCGGAAGTAGCAGAGATCGAAGCCAAGCCAAAATCAAAAATCACAAAAGGAGCAGTCAAAGACCTAAGTCTGTCACACGACATGACCATAGCCGGACTTATTCGTGATGGAAAAGGTATGCTCGTAAACGGCAACACTGTCATTCAATCCGGCGACCACGTCGTCGTATTCTGCCTATCGGGAGCAATCCATAAAATCGAAAAATTGTTCAACTAACAACTCTTACGATGGCATTCAGTCCACGTTCTCACATAAACATCCCTATCGTTGCTCGCGTAATCGGGTGGCTTCTCATGATTGAGGCCGCTTTTATGCTTTTTCCACTTGCCACATCAATCTTATATCAAGAAAAGGATCTATTTGCCTTTATTATATCAACAGCCGTCACTGCCACATGCGGTTTTATAATGGCTTTTTGCATCCACCCCTCCCATTTCAATATGGCTAAACGCGAAGCATTTTTACTAACGTCACTCGTTTGGGTGGTATTTTCGTTGTTCGGGATGTTGCCATTCATTTTAGCTCCATGCTCATTAAGTGTCAGTGATGCTTTTTTTGAAGCAATGTCAGGTTTTTCAACAACGGGAGCCACCATTATACCCGATGTAGAATCTCTTCCCCACGGAATAAATCTATGGCGTTGTCTCATGCAATGGATTGGAGGAATGGGAATCATACTTTTCACATTAGCCGTAATCCCAATGCTCAACCACTCCGGAGGTATGCAAATGTTCAATGCCGAAGTCACCGGAATAACTCACGACAAAATTCGTCCACGTGTCAGCCAAACGGCAAAACGTCTATGGCTTGTTTACATAATTCTTACAATAATACTTTGGCTCTTATTATGGGGCGGACCAATGGATTTGTTTGATAGTATATGCCACACATTGACCACCATTTCAGCCGGAGGATTTTCTTCTCGAAACGCATCAATCGAAACATGGTCATCAACCTATATCGACATCATACTTATCGTGTTTATGTTTCTCGCAGGAGTTAGCTTCACACTGCTCTATCGAGCAATCACAGGCAACATCCGCAGTCTCTGGACCAATGATGCATTCCGGACATACGTACGCATCATAGGCTTAATGTATATCGTTTTTGTTGTTGCATATATCGCCAACGGCAATTATAATACAATTTCTGAACTTTTACTTACCCCATTGTTTCAAATCGTATCTGCTGCAACATCTACGGCATACATTGTAGGCAACCTGGAAAATAGTGGACCCTTTATATTATCACTATCCATCACACTCATGTTTTTCGGAGCATGTGCCGGCTCTACAAGCGGTGGAGCCAAAATAGACCGCCTGCTCTTCCTTCTGAAAAACATACGCAATGAATTATACCGCATCATCCATCCAAATGCCATCGTACCCGTTCGTATCAACAAAAACGTAATTCCGGCAGAAACGACTTCAAAGGTTATAACTTTCCTATGCGTTTACGTCTTAGTAATTTTGATTGGAGGGTTCATACTTACAGCTATGCAAGTACCGATTTGTGACGCTTTTATATCTTCATTTGCGTGCGTAAGCAACTCCGGTATAAGTGCGAACATCACAGTATATAGTGTAAGCTCATATTACGCCCTGCCCGATGCCGGAAAGTGGGTGCTCTCACTTCTGATGATGATTGGCCGATTGGAACTATTTACCGTATTAGTCCTGTTCACTCCAGGTTATTGGAAAAAATAATTCAAAAATTTAGTCAAAAATGTTTGCACAGTTCAATCATAATACCTAACTTTGCACTCGCAAAACGGCGGGATAGCTCAGTTGGTTAGAGCGTCGGATTCATAACCCGGAGGTCACGAGTTCAATTCTCGTTCCCGCTACCCAAATGCAGAACAGAGAACGCAACAAGCTTATTTTGAGTTTGTTGCGTTCTGTTTTTTTGACTGAATGGACAAAAGTATTTTGGTTATCAATTGTAGTAATACTGAATTTCGGCAAATTAGCGCATTTCCTCACTTCAAAACATGCTACGT
>CAZWWS010000014.1:45034-45856 GCA_964637445.1 uncultured Muribaculum sp. | reverse complement strand
ACTGTTCAGCTAACACCGACATGGAAGAAAAGAGCACTGCTATCTTCTTCGGTCTTTCAGGTACAGGTAAGACTACCCTTTCTACCGACCCCAAGCGTAAGCTCATCGGCGACGACGAACACGGCTGGGACGACGAAGGTGTATTCAACTACGAAGGTGGCTGCTACGCTAAAGTTATCAACCTCGACAAAGAAAGCGAACCCGATATCTACAACGCTATCCGTCGTAACGCACTTCTCGAAAACGTTACCGTTGACGCTAACGGTAAGATCGACTTCGCTGACAAGAGCGTGACTGAAAACACTCGCGTATCTTATCCTATCAACCACATCGAAAACATCGTTAAGCCCATCTCTAAGGGTCCGGCTGCTAAGCAAGTAATCTTCCTTTCAGCTGATGCGTTCGGAGTACTTCCTCCCGTATCAATCCTTACCCCCGAGCAAGCTCAATATTACTTCCTCTCCGGCTTCACCGCTAAGTTGGCAGGTACTGAACGTGGTATCACTGAACCGACTCCCACTTTCTCAGCTTGCTTCGGCGCAGCATTCCTTTCACTCCACCCCACCAAATATGGTGAAGAACTCGTGAAGAAGATGGAAGCTAACGGCGCTAAGGCATATTTGGTTAACACCGGTTGGAACGGTACCGGCAAACGTATCTCTATCAAAGATACCCGCGGTATCATCGACGCTATCCTCGATGGCTCTATCCTCTCGGCTCCTACCAAGAAGATCCCCGTATTCGACTTCGAAGTTCCTACCGCTCTTCCCGGCGTAGATCCCAACATCCTCGATCCTCGCGACACCTACACCAACGTAGAAG
>CAZWWS010000014.1:44683-45024 GCA_964637445.1 uncultured Muribaculum sp. | reverse complement strand
GTTAAGGCTCAAGACCTCGCTGAACGCTTCATCAAGAACTTCAAGAAATTTGAAGGCAACGAAGCAGGTAAGGCTCTTGTAGCTGCAGGTCCCCAACTCTAATAGACTATTCATTTAGAGAAATATCCTATCGGAGAGACGATCATATCGGTCGCCTCTCCGACTTTTTTTGCACCTGACTGAAAAAAAACTAACAAATTTAGTTGTACAACTAAAATATTTAGTTTATATTTGCAGCATCAAAATATTTCAATCATGAAAACCCTGACCGAAAAAGAAGAAGAATTGATGCAAATCTTTTGGGAGCGCGGTCCGCTCTACGTCCGCCAGATTGTAGAACT
>CAZWWS010000014.1:0-44673 GCA_964637445.1 uncultured Muribaculum sp. | reverse complement strand
CCGACCCGAAGCCCCACTTCAACACCATCTCCACTTTCGTGCGCCTGCTCGAACAGAAAGGATATGTAGCGCACGAAAAGACAGGCAACACCTACCTCTATCGTGCGGCAGTGTCGCGCGAAGAGCACAGCCGAACTACGCTACGCAAGGTAGTAGACCGCTATTTTGGCAACTCATTGTCGGGTGTGGTGAGCGCACTTTTCAAAGATGAGCAACTCACCAACGACGAAATCCGCGACCTGATCACCAAAGTCACCAACCAAAACAAATAATCATCTTACTCCATGGGAAATTTGCTCGCCTACTCTCTTACAGCATCGGTCATCATCATCGTGACGCACTCGATATATCGCGCCACACTATCGCGAACCACGCTACATGGATTCAACCGCGCCATCCTACTGAGCATCTACGCCATTGCTCTATCAGCACTGCCCGTCATGCAAATCGTCGCAAACGCCGACAGCGACGTCACACTCGGCCATCTTACAGCCACAACAATCGCCACTCTCGCCGACCACTCTCCGACAACCACAGCTTCTATCCCATGGCTCACATACATATTATGGATATACATCGCCGGATGCGCGATAATGATAGCGAGATTGCTCTTAACGCTTGCCGGAATCGTAATACTCATAGCATCAAGCACTCGCCAACGAATCGGACGCTACACACTGGTGCTCCACAACCGGCAACGATTGGTGCCATTCAGTTGGGGTAGATGGATTGTGATGCGACACAGCGACAACGACGCCACCGCCCACATTACCATCGCGCACGAAACCGCTCATTTAGACCAACGCCACTGGCTCGACCTGCTTTTGGCAGAACTCACCATCATACTCACTTGGTATAACCCCGCCTCATGGTTGCTCCGCGACGAGCTGCAAAACATCCACGAGTTTGCAGCCGATCGCCAAGTCATACTCCGCGGGATAAACGCTCAGGAATATCAGCTATTTTTAATAAAAAAGACTGTCGGCGATCGGTTCCAAGCTCTCACCAACAGTCTTAATCACAGTTCACTTAAAAAACGTATCACTATGATGCTATCTAACAAATCTCGCGGCAAGGCGCGCATACGCGCCTTAGCCTTAGTGCCGGCAGTGGCACTCTCAGTAATCCTCGTCAACAACCCCGCAGTGGCTTCGGTGCTCGGCTCACTCGCCTCCACCCCTGCCTCAATAGAGGTAAGTGCTGACAAAGATACAAAAAATTCTACATCCGCAACCAACCGACCGGAAAGCAAAGTCTACACCGCAGCCGAAGAGATGCCTCGCTATCCCATGGGCGAAGCGGCACTGATGAAACACATTTCCGACAACGTGAAATGGCCCGAAGGAGCCGACAAGAACGCAAGCGGATTTGTGGTAATGCAGTTTACCATCTCCGAAAACGGCAAAGTGACCGACCCCGAAGTATTGCGCAACACCCTTGGCGAAGCATTCGGTCAAGAAGCCATAAGAGTGATCAACACCATCCCCGACTTCATCCCCGGACGAATCGACGGCAAGCCGGTAGCTGTGAAATACACTCTTCCCATTCGCTTCACAGCCAAGAAATAAAGAAAAACAGAAACAGCAGGAATTTTTGATTGCGGAATCGGCGTTTTGGCAAATGCCGATTCCGCAATCTCGATTAGCCACCAACCGCATTGGTTTAATTTTTGTTAAAAACACTTACTCACCCCTTTGTTATTCGGTAAAATATATTTACTTTGTAAAAAATTACAAACCGACACTACGTCTATTTGTAAAGTGATACAAGGTAACTAACATAAATACAGGAAAGAATCTAACATGAAGAAAGTTGTATTTTCACTTTTGCTATCGTCTATGATAGTATTTACCGGTTGCAGTTCCGACGACGAAGGAGGAGGCAACAGCAACCCGGGAGGGGGTACCCCCTCAGGAGCGACAACGATAACAGTCACTCCCGAATCAGCCACGATTGATTTCAACAAACAAACTTTAGAATTTACCATTACCGGTGCTGCCGATTGGAGCATCACAAGCGATAGCGATTGGGCTACGGTATCTCCATCGGGAGGTCTGAAAAACAAGGCCATTGTCGTAACAGCATCAGTAAGCGCCAACACCAACCAAGAGACACGCACAGCCACGCTTACCATCAAATCGGGTTCAGAGCGTAAGAACGTCACCATCACTCAAACCCCCGACGAGAAAGCATCGGTAGACCCTCGCACATTGAGTCTCGGCGGTCAAGCCACCACTCGCTCGGTAGTGATCACATCCAATGTAGACTGGACACTTTCGGCCGACCAATCTTGGATTAAGACCAACACCACATCAGGCACAGCCGGCGAGGTATCAGTCGAAATATCAGTCGACGAAAACGACACCAAAGAAGCTCGCAGCGGCAAGATTACCATAACCTCCGTTTCAAACCGCGAACTTGCCACCATCGAAATTTCACAGATCAGCGACAACATTGTAGCACCCGACGGCTACACACTCGTATGGAACGACGAGTTCAATCAAGAGGATAAAGATGTAAGTTCTACACTTTGGCGATTTGAAAACTGGCCAAAGGGCTACGTGAACAACGAAGAGCAACGCTACGTATCGGGCGGTAAGCTCGGCAGCGACTACACCGCATGGGTCGAAGACGGTATCCTCAACATCCGCGCCATGAAAGTGGGCAACGACATCATCTCAGCCCGCATGAACTCACGCGCATCGTGGAAATACGGCTACATGGAAGCCCGCATCAATCTTCCTAAAGGCAAAGGCACATGGCCCGCTTATTGGATGATGCCCGACGACCAAAGCCTCGGATGGCCCAATTGTGGCGAGATCGACATCATGGAAGAAGTAGGCGTAGATCCCAACTACACCTCATCGAGCATCCACACCACAAAATACAACCACACAAAAGGCACACAAAAGACTGCATCGCAATACACAGCCGGAGCAGAAGGCTCGTTCCATATCTACGCTCTTGAATGGACCGAAAGCTACATCAAGACATACGTAGATGGCAAGCAGCTATTCTACTTCCCCAACGATGGCGCCGGCGACAACGAGACATGGCCCTTCAACAAGAAATTCTACATCACGCTCAACCTCGCATGGGGTGGCAGCTGGGGAGGCTATGCCGGCACCGACGAATCGGCTCTGCCATGTACGATGCAAGTAGACTACGTGCGCGTATTCCAAAAGCAATAATGCCAAACCAACCGTTCGGCAGCGAGGAGAGTCTTAGGCTATCCTCCTGTCGGCGGCTTACTCCTTAACCACAGAAATTTTCTGAGAAAAGTTAACTATAATTCCTAAATTTTCAAACCAAAAAGCAACCCTATCTATGCAAAAATTTTTGTTAGTCTTATTCATGGTGGCTACTTCTTTGGCGATGTCCGCAAAGGATATAACCGTGACAGGAGTAGTCTACGGAAGCGACGATGAGACGCTTCCGGGCGTTAGCGTGATAGTCAAAGGTACAGCGCAAGGAGCCGCGACCGACATCGACGGTAACTTCTCTGTCACTTGTGCTGAAGATGCTATTCTTCAGTTCAGCTACGTGGGTTATAACACACAAGAATTGCGTGTTAACGGCAATGCCGGACCTCACAAGGTAGTCATGGCTGTCAATTCAACAACCCTTGACGACGTAGTCGTTATCGGTTATGGTGTACAAAAGAAAAGCGTTGTAACCGCGTCGATCGCTCGCGTATCGGCCGATGACCTCGAAAAAGTAGCACCCGTCCGCGTCGACGATGCACTCAAAGGTCTCGCAGCAGGTATCAACGTAACTTCAAACAGTGGTCAACCCGGTGCCGGTTCTACCATCCGTATTCGTGGTATCGGTACTGTCAACGACTCAAACCCTGTCTACGTAGTTGATGGTATGCAAGTCAACGACATCGCATTCCTCAACCCCAACGACATCCAGAGCATCGAAGTCCTCAAGGACGCTGCATCGGCAGCCGTTTACGGTACTCGCGGTGCCAATGGTGTGATCCTCGTTACCACCAAGAATGGTAAAGAAGGCCGCACAAACGTGACTTACGACTTCACCTACAGCTTGCAAAATCCTTGGCGTAAGCGCGACGTGCTCAACGCTACCGAGTATGCAATCATGATGAACGAAGGTCAGCTCAATGGCGGACAAGCTCCCATCTATGCCGATCCTTATTCATTCGGTGAAGGTACCGACTGGCAAGAAGAAATCTTCAACGACAATGCTCCCAAGCAAAATCACCAAATCACTATCAGCGGTGGTAGCAAGAAGGTAGACTACTATCTCTCATTGCAATACTACGATGCTGAAGGTATCATCGGTGGTGACTGGGATCGTTCGAACTACAGCCGTATAAGCACCCGTGCCAACGTAACCGCTCACCTATTCGACGAATCGGCTAAGCGCAATTGGCTCAACAAGATGGATGTGCAAGCATTCATGAACTATTCTCACGAAAATTCACGCGGTATCTCTACCAACTCTGAATACGGTTCAGTTCTCGGTTCTGCCGTAGCTCTTTCACCAATCCTCAATGTTTACTACACCAAGGAAGAAGAAGCAGCTGTGCTTGAATCATTCAAGAACAACGCCGACTTCACACCTGTCTACAGCAGCCGCAATGGTCTTCTCTACACCATTCCGGGTACCAACTACAACGAAATGACCAACCCCGTTGCTCAACTCGAAATCCCCAATACCAAATATTGGACCGATAAACTCGTAGGCAACTGGTCGGCCGAACTCCAACTCATCGACAACTTGAAATTCAAGTCGGCATTCGGTCTCGTTCAAGCTTGGTATGGCAACGACAGCTGGACACCCAAGTACTACTTGAACGCACTTGGCAACAAGGCAACTTACAGCTCAGTATCATCTAATATGTATCGCTCAACCGAATGGCAGATCGAAAACACATTGTTCTGGCAACATCAATTCGGCAAGCACGACGTATCAGTGCTCCTCGGTCAATCAGCTCGTAAGGAGACAGGACGTTCAGTAGGTGCAAGCGGTCAAGACATGCTTGAAGAAAGCGACGAAAAAGCCAACATCGACGCTACTACCGGTCTCGTTGCCGATGGGAAGAAGAATGGTTGGGGCGGCGCTTGGGACGAGCACACTTTGACTTCGCTCTTCGGACGTGCCACTTACAACTACGACGAACGCTATATGCTTCAATTCATCATCCGTCGAGATGGTTCTTCACGTTTCGGTGCCAACAACCGCTACGCTACATTCCCCTCATTGTCACTCGGTTGGAACCTCACCAACGAACCTTACTTCCAAAAACGTCCCGAATGGTTGACTACTACCAAGGTACGCTTCTCTTGGGGTAAGAATGGTAACGAAGCCATCGGTAACTTCATGTATGCCGCTTGGACTGCTACCGGCAACAATGCAGTGTTCGGTAACGGAGCTTCTGCAGGTGTAGTATCAGGTATCAAACCCGACCGTATCGCCAATCCCGACCTACAATGGGAAGAATCAGAACAAACCGACATAGGTGTTGACTTCGGTTTCTTCAACAACCAGTTGACTTTCACCGTCGACTACTTCAAGAAGAAAACCAACGGTATGCTTATGACCATGCCTATCCCGGGCTACACCGGTGAAGTTGCTCCTCTTGGCAACGTCGGCTCGATGGAAAACTCAGGTCTTGAATTTGAAATCGGTTACAACTGGAACGTAGGCGACTGGAACTTCCACGTAGGCGCCAACGCTTCTTACCTCAAGAACAAACTTCTCAACCTCGGTAACGCATCAGGCTACATGACAGTTGAATCAGCTCAAGGTCTTGGCGAAATGGTACGCGCTACCAACGGATATTGCTATCCTTACTTCTATGGTTACAAGAGCAACGGTATCTTCCAAAACCAAGCTGAAATCGATGCTTACGTAAATGCTGACGGCAACAAGATCCAACCCGACGCAGTGCCCGGTGACGTACGCTGGACCGACGTAAACGGCGACGGACAAATCACAGCTGCCGACCAAGATAAGATCGGTAAGGGTACTCCCGACTGGACTTACGGCTTCAACATCGGTGTAAACTGGAAAGATTGGGACTTCTCAATGGTGTGCCAAGGTGTAGCTGGCAACGACATCTTCGATGCAAGCCGTCGTACCGACATCACCTCAGCCAACCTCCCCTCTTGGATGCTCAACCGCTGGACAGGCGAAGGTACATCTAACAAATATCCTCGCTACTCATCTTACGACACCAACAACTGGAACCGCAGCTCTGACCTCTACCTCACCGACGGTTCTTACTTCCGCATCAAGAACATCACCCTCGGCTACACTCTCCCCACAGAGATGACCAAGAAAGTGTTCGTTCAAAAGCTTCGCGTATTCGTTGCTGCTGAAAACTTGCTGACACTCACCAAGTATGCCGGTTTCGACCCCGAAATCTCAAGCGGTAACTCTCTCGGCGTTGACCGCGGTATCTACCCGCAATCACGCGTATGGTCTTTCGGTGTTAATCTCCAATTCTAATTAAATCAGACTCTTAATTATGAAAAATTATATTTTAGCAGCAGGCATAGCAGTAGCATCATTGATGTTGCCTTCTTGCGGTGACGACTTCCTCGAAGTGACTCCGCCTTCAAAACTGCCCGCCGACGAATATTTCGCAACTGAAGCTCACATGAACGAGCTACTCAATGCAGCCTACACTCCTCTCTTCTGGTTTGACTACTCACAAGGCAGCTACTCTCCGCTCAACATCATGGCCGACGTGATGGCCGATGACGTTTGGGTAGGCGGATCTGACAAAAACGACATGAAGACTTGGCATCTCCTATTCAACTACGAAGTGACGCCAAACGACATGAACTCTACCGTATGGATCGACTGCTACAATGGTGTGCGTCGTTGCAACTACGTGTTTGAAAACATCGAAAGCGCTACCGATATGAGCCAGGAAGCTAAGAATCAAATGCTTGCTGAGACATACGCACTTCGTGCTTACTACTACTCAATCCTCTGGAAGTTCTGGGGTTCTGTTCCTTACTACACTTCCAACCTTTCATTCCCCTACGTATCGGCTAAAGCACCTGCCAACGAGGTGTATGAAGGCATCCACGCCGACATTCAAAGCGCATTGAGCCTCAATGTTCTCCCGATGAAAGAAAGCGACGCCTCACGCTATGGTCGCGTTACTAAAGCTATGGTCTACATGGTTTATGCCGAAGTAGTGCTCTATGCTAAGGACGCCAACCGCTACAGCTCCGCTCTCGACTACATGAAGGACATCATCGGTTCAGGTCAATATGACCTCCATCCCGATTTCGACACCCTTTGGGACGAAGAAAACGAATGGTGCTCTGAAGCAATCTGGAACATCGGCTACATCGACGACAACGCAAGCCGCTCATGGGGCAACCCATACTACGTAGGCGGTACCGTTATCCCTCGTCTCATGGGTCCTCCAAGCGATCCATTCGAATGCGGAGGCAAAGCATTCGACGGTGGTGGCTGGGGATTCTGCCCGATACGTCAAGAAGCATACGATGCGTTTGAAGCAGGCGATGCTCGTCGTGACGGTACTATCAACAACCTCAACGAAGCAGGCGTAACTTACTCTCCGCGCTACCAAAACACCGGTCTTTGGCTTCGCAAGTATGCTGCACAAGCTGCCTACAACGACGACCAAATCGCCGATGCCGACCTTAACTACAACAACGACTATCGCGTGTATCGCTATGCCGAAACTCTCTTGAACGCAGCTGAACTCGTGGCTCTCGGAGCCGGCTCAGGCGATGCTCAAGGATGGCTCGACAAGGTGCGTAACCGTGCCGGTCTCGGTTCAGTAGCTCCTACTCAAGACAACATCATCAACGAACGTCGTTTTGAATTCATGGGTGAAGGTAAGCGTTACTTCGACCTCGTGCGTAGCGACAAGGCTGCCTCTACTCTCGTTCCCGACAGCTACGGCTATCGTACCAACTCTTGGACACCCAACAAGAAGTATATCATCATTCCGCAAAGCGAAATCAACTCTTCTGACGGTCTCCTTGAACAAAATACCGATTATTAATAGGCTGTTTTATCAACATTAATAAGAGAAACTACAATGAAAAAGTTTTTGAAATATATCTTATCAGCCCTCGTGGCTGTCAGCGCAGCCGCTTTGACAAGCTGCTCGCCCGAAGACTTTCCTTCGGTAAACGCAGGCGGTGTCCCCTCGGCATCCGACTTCGAAGACAAGGTTGAGATTCTCGTTGACCAAGAGACCAACCAGGTCACTTTCAATCTCCACGCACCGGGTCACTACCCCATCTGGATTATCGATGGCAAGACCTACTCTACAGTAAACGGCCTTAAGAAAATCTACACTGTAGCCGGTGACTATCAAGTAGAAGTGAAGATTGCCAACGCTAACGGCATCTCTGATGGTACTATGGTGAAGACTTTCACTCTCAACGAGACCAAATTTGACTTCTCTAAATACTATACTTTCATGACCGGTGGTACTGAAAAGCAATGGTATGTAGCAAGCAAGGAAAAAGGTCACTTAGGCTGTGGCGAAGAAGGTTCTGACGGTCAAGGTTGGTGGTCGGCTTCACCTGAGGACAAAGCTGCTTGGGGTGTTTATGACGATGTGATGACTTTCACTGCCGATGGTGGCTACACCTACAATCCCGGTGACGGCGGTACTGTTTATGTAAATACAGGTGTAACCGGTGCTCCTTTTGGCTCTTACAACACCAACGACGGACAAGACTATATGGTACCCGTTGAAGAACAAACCACTACCTACACTCTCGAAGTAGAGGGTCCGGATCTCTATGTAGTGTTGCCCGCACAAACTTTGGCGCCTTACATCCCGACTGATGACTTCTACAACAGTGGTGCTCGCTATCGCGTAGAGAGCATGACCGGTAAGAAGATGGTACTCCTCGCCGACCTCCCCGGCATCACATGGCGTCTCATCCTCACCACTGAAAAGGAAGAAGTGTTTGAAGGCTTCAAGTACAACTCAGAATTCAACCTCTGGACTGCAGAAGGAACAACCAAGGAAGTAGGTACTCAATACTACGCTCCGGGTTGGGCTCAAATCGCCGATGCTGAATACACCGTGGGCGACGATGGTTCTTACACTATCCAATATCCCGAAGCTACCTCAGATCGTTGGCAAGCTCAATTCCCGATCTTCACCAACATCTCTACCACTTCAGCTACTACTTACGACTTCTCATTGGTATTGACATCTGCTAAGGGTCACAAGGCTGTTATGATCAAGCTCGAAGACGCTGATGGCGGCGGCAACGTATTCTACACAGCCGACGAAATCGAACTTCCTGCCGGTGAACCTACAGTATTCTGGCGCAGCGATATGCCGGGTCTCGACATCACAAGCATTAAGCTTACTCTCGACTTCGGTTGGAATGAAGCAGGCGATGAAATCCGCGTAGAAAAGATCGTACTCAAAGACCACGCTAACGACGACGGTACCGTTCTTCCCGCTGAAGATGAAACCGAAGAACCCGATGTGGCTTGGGTAGACTTCGCAAGCGCTGACAACCTCTGGTATAACGCAACCATCGCTCAAACCACTTTCTGGTGGGCAGACAATAGTTGGACTCAAATCGCAGATCCTACATTTGAACTCACCGAAAACGGCTTTAAGCTCATAGCTACCGATGGCGTAGGTACAAATCAATGGCAAGCTCAAGTAGCTCTCGAAACTGCCGACCTCAACATGGACGAAGGTACCTTGTATGACGTCCAATTGACTATCACTCCAAGCTGTGACATCCCCGGTGTAACAACCAAGATCTGCCACATCGACAATGACCTCAATGGTGATGGAAATATTGCAGGTGAAGAAGATGGCGACTCATATTTCTTAATGGAAGGTCGCACCGACTGCCCTGCCGATGAATCTACTGTAATCTCATTTGTAGGTGTTGCAGCTCCTGCTAACCCAACCGGCACTCCGATGAAGTTCTGCTTCGACTTCGGTGGTATACAAAGTGGCGCAGCTGTGGAAGTGACCAACATCATCATCCAAAAGCATGTAGAATAATTCCTAACCGAATCTTTATTTAACCTACGGCGGGGCGCGAAATTCGCGCCCCGCTTTTTCTGCCCCATTCCGCAGAAAAAAACGCTTCGACACCGCAAATTGAAAATCTTGGGAATTTTATCCCAAATTTTCACTTGATTTATCCAATAGTGAACTTCCATACCTCTAATAGGAAATCGCGTCACTGAGTGACACTTTTTCCGATTAGAATTTGGACAAGTAAATATTATACACTATATTTGTAATCGGAAATCACGTCACTAAGTGACACAAATTTAGAATAGAAATGACTCGAATCAACCGACAACGCTACCTCAACGAGATAATTGCTATGCGACATAACGGTATGATAAAAGTGATAACCGGAATGCGCAGATGTGGCAAATCTTACATGCTCTTCAACCTGTTTGCGGAATATCTCGCAGAGAGCGGAGTCGCTCCCGACCATATTATAAAAATAGATTTCGAGAATTATAAAAATAGAGCCCTGCGCAATCCCCAAGAGCTATATTCGTATGTAGAGAGTAAAATCACAGACCACGCGACTCACTATCTGCTGCTTGACGAAGTGCAATTGGCAAAAGACTTCGAAGAGGTGCTGAACGGATTTTTACATAGCAACAATCTCGATATATACGTAACCGGAAGCAACGCTCAATTTCTTTCGAAGGACATTATCACGGAATTTCGCGGACGCGGATGGGAAATAAAAATGCGTCCGCTAAGTTTCAGCGAATATATGACGGTCTACCCGGGCTCGATACAGGCCGGGCTGAATGAATTTATGCTTTATGGAGGCTTGCCCCAAATACTCACTTTTGAGTCGGAAAGCCAAAAAGCAACCTATCTCAAAAATCTTTTTTCAGAAACATATCTGAAAGATATAAAAGACCGCTATGCAATCCGTAACGATTCCGATCTGGAAGAACTTGTCGACTTGATAGCGTCGAATATAGGTGCATTGACCAATCCCAATAAATTGACCAACACATTCCGTAGCGAAAAAAAATCATTAATTTCATACGATACCATAAAAAACTATATCGACTATCTCGATGACGCTTTTCTGATAGAGAAAGCAACTCGCTATGACATAAAAGGCAAGAAATATATTGACTCACCTTACAAATACTATTTTTCTGACTTAGGACTGAGAAATGCTCGCCTGAATTTCCGTCAAGTCGAAAAGAGACACATGATGGAAAACGTCGTATACAACGAATTGCGAACTCGCGGTTATAACGTCGATGTAGGAGTTGTAGGGTGCGTTACCACCGATCCCGAAGGACGACAACACCGAAAGCAATTGGAGGTAGACTTCGTGTGCAATCTTGGCAGCAAAAGATATTATATCCAATCAGCCTACCGAATGCCGACAGAAGAAAAATTGCTCCAAGAACAGGCTTCGCTAAAAAAAATAGATGACTCATTCAAAAAGATTATCATCTTGGGCGAAGAGTGTCCGGTGACAAGAGACGAAAAAGGGATTGTCACCATTAGCATATATGATTTTTTGCTCAAAGAAAACTCATTAGAGCTGTAAAGGCAACCGGCGCTAATCGGAAATCGCGTCATAGAGTGACACTTTTTCCGATTAGAATTTGGTATTCGATATTCACAACGCAAAATATACTCGCAAAAAGGGATGATTCTATCGATAAGTGCTCGGAGATTTTGATTATTGAAATTAATTTCATAATTTTGTTACGGCGGTAAAATTTACCACCGTAACATTTTTGATCGGATGAAGTTTTATAATCGAGAAGAAGAAATCTGCAAATTACGCGAAATACGCGAGGCTGCCTACACAGATCATTCGCGACTCACAGTCGTGACCGGACGACGTCGTATAGGAAAGACGTCGCTGATCACACAAGCTATGGGCGACGAAGCATTCGTGTATCTCTTTGTAGGGCGCAAGAATGAAGCCTCACTATGTGCCGACTATTGTAAAGAGATAGGTACCAAGCTGAATATCATTGTGCCGCACCTCACCACGTTTCAAGAAATATTCGTGTTTTTGCTCCAGATAGGGCAAAATCGATGCTTCACATTGATAATCGATGAATTTCAAGAATTTATCAATATCAATTCTTCAATATACAGCGATATTCAAAACCACTGGGATCATTTCAGGCTGCAAACGCATATCAACTTTATCGTCAGCGGCTCGATATATTCGCTGATGACTAAGATTTTCCAAAACTACCACGAGCCGCTATTCGGACGTGCCGATACAACAATTAGACTATCAGCCTTTTCGCTCGATGTACTAAAACAGATTATGGCTGAACACAATCACTCATACTCCAACGATGACCTGCTGGCTCTATACACCATCACAGGAGGGATTCCTAAGTATGTAGAGCTGTTGATCGACAACAAAGCGACCACCCTTGACAAAATGATCGATGCCGTGTGCGACCCTAATGCACCATTCAAAGATGAGGGTCGAAATCTACTTATCGATGAATTCGGGAAGCACTATGGGACATATTTTTCCATACTTGATGCTATCTCAAAAGGGATAAACACTCAGCCGGCAATAGCTGCAGCTTTGGGCGAACAAAGCATCGGAGGGCAGCTTAAGAAGTTGGAAGAGACTTATTGCATTATAAAAAAAATGCGCCCGATCTTCGCAAAAGCCGGGTCTCAAACGGTAAGATACGAACTATCCGACATCTTTTTGAAGTTTTGGTTTAGGTATTTTGAGGGAAATCGCACTCTCATCGAGATAAATCAAACAAACGTAATACGACAGATTATATCCAACGACTACACAACCTATTCGGAAAAAATTCTCGAAGAATATTTTAAGCAAAAATTCATCGAGAGCCATGAATATCGCGAAATAGGCTCATATTGGGAGGCAAAAAAGGGAAAAGAGCAGTGCGAAATCGACATTGTTGCTCTAAGATTAGAAAAAGGCAAAGCAGTAGTAGCAGAGGTGAAACGCCAACTTAAAGAGTTTAAGCCCGAAGCATTCGCTGCAAAAGTCAAGCACCTAAAAGACAAAGCGATGCCAAACTACGACATTGAAAGCATCTGCCTCACATTAGATGATATGTGACCGAGAAGCACAAAAAGTTGAGGCGGCAAAATTTACTGCCGTAACTTTTTATAAAGATATCGGGGTGGCGATTTTTGTGCAGAGCGCCGAATGTGTTTCATATTTCGGTCGAAAATAGCTAACTTTGTGGTCAGTAAGAACAAACAACAACCGATATAATCATGAAAAGATACCTTATTTACAGTGCAATGGCACTCATCTCGGTCGGAGTCGGCGCGCAAGACGATGTAGTGATTCCCGACTCTACCGGATTTCAATTCACCGACATAAAGGTCGTAAAGACCACCCCGGTCAAAGACCAAAACAAATCGGGCACATGCTGGTGCTTTGCCGGAAATTCATTTTTTGAAGAAGAAATATTACGTCAAGGCGGAGGCGAGCACGACCTCTCGGAGATGTTTGTGGTGCGTCAATGCTACTTGGACAAGGCCGACAAATATGTGCGCATGAATGGCACCGTCAACTTCTCGCAAGGCGGCTCGATACTCGATGTACCCTACGTATGGGAGCGCTACGGAGCTATCCCCGAGGAGGTATATGCCGGACTCGAATATGGCGAGACATCTCACAATCACTACGAACTCGAAGCAGCCATGAAGGGATATTTGGATGCAATAAAACGCAATCCCGGCCACAAACTATCTACGGCATGGCGTCGCGGACTTGAAGCCATCCTCGATGCTTATTTCGGGAAAGTGCCCGAGACATTCACCTACAAAGGGAAGAGCTACACTCCGCAATCCTACGCTCAAGAGATGGGATTGAAAGTAGACAACTATGTGGCTGTGACCTCGTTTACTCATCATCCGTTCTATAGCACATTTGCCTTGGAGGTGGCCGACAACTGGCTCTGGGGACAATATCACAACGTCCCGATGGAAGAGATGAAGAAAATCGTGGATAAAGCCATCGACAACGGCTACTCGGTGGTGTGGGCTGCCGACGTGAGCGAAGGCGGATTTAAGTGGCGTCAAGGTTATGCAGTGCTTCCCGCTCCCACCGACGAGGAGAGCCTCGAAGGCTCGGAGTTGGCTCGTTGGACTCAGCTCTCCGACAAAGACCGCGAGCAAGAACGCTTCAAAATTCATGGTCCGTGCAAGGAAGAGAAAGTGACACAAGAATCGCGTCAAGCAGGATTCGACTGCCAAGAGACCACCGACGACCACGGCATGGTAATCGTAGGTAAAGCTATCGACCAAGACGGAAACAAATACTACAAAGTGAAAAACTCGTGGAACACCAACCAGCTCTACAACGGCTATTTTTACGTTTCCGAGCCATATTTCCTCGCCAAGACCATGAGCATCCTTGTCAACAAGGCAGCCATACCGACCGACATCGCCACAAAAATGAAACTATAACGTGAATTTGTCAGAATCGGAAATCGTCGAACTCCTCAACCACGAAGCCGCGCGCATCAACTCCGTCGATTTTATCGCTCGCGATCCGGTGCAATTTCCACGCCGATACGAACGCTTGCAAGACATCGAAATCACAGCCTTGCTGTGTGCCACCATCGCGTGGGGCAACCGCAAGATGATATGCCGCAACTGCGAGAGTATGCTTGCGCTGATGGGTCATCGCCCCTACGACTACGTGATAGACGCCGGCTTTGAGGAGCTTGCAGACCAAAATATTCATCGCACATTTTTTGCTACCAACCTGCGCCACTATTTGCGCGGGTTGCGTAGCATATACCTCCGACATGGATCGCTTGCCGAGTTTGCCCGGCATCATCATATCGAGCTGTCAGAAACTCCCGCATGGTCGCTCGTCGAAGCCATGAATCACGCATTGACTGAAGCCAACGGCGGCGTAAGCGACCCGCGTTGCCTACCCGGCAATTTGGAGTCGACAGCCCTCAAGCGCATCAATATGGCACTCCGATGGCTCGTGCGTCGCGATGGTATCGTCGACCTCGGCGTGTGGGACGTAATCACCCCGGCACAGTTGTTTATCCCCCTCGATGTCCACGTGGGCAACACAGCTCGCGAACTCGGACTGCTCACACGACGCAGCAACGACCGACGAGCAGTGATGGAGCTGACAGAAAGGCTTCGTCGCTATCGCCCCGACGACCCTGTGTGGTACGACTACGCCCTTTTTGGTATCGGAGTTGACGGCATTAAGCTAAATTAACGACTTATAAGAGCGTTGCAGCCGTTCTAAATTGTATCTTTACAAAGAAAACGGAAACAAACATGAAAGCATTTATAACTTTATTTCTCACTATCGCCCTCGGCTGCTTATCTGCATTTGCAAAAGGGCCTCAGATGAATATCCCCGACGCTGTTCACGACTTTGGCAACATAAAAGAGGCCAACGGCTCGGTATCTTGCGAATTTGAGTTTTCCAACAGCGGCGACGAGCCATTGATTATCCTCTCAGCCAAAGCCACATGCGGTTGCACAGTGCCATCCTACCCCAAGAAGCCTCTCCTACCGGGCGAAAAGAGCAAAATCAAAGTGACCTACAATCCGGCAGGACGTCCTGGCGAATTTCACAAGGAAGTGCGCATCAAGACCAACGTCAAGGGTAAAATTTCAGTGGTAAAAATCAAGGGAGTTGTCATTCCTAAAAAGTAATATTGCACAATGATGTCGCTACGACGTAACATAGTTGCCACCCTCACCTGTGTCGTTGCTCTCGCAGCAATGGCCGAAGCTCGCATCGAGTGGATAGAGACCGAACACAACTTCGGGGTATTTCGCGAAGAGATGGGCAAAGTTTCTTGCCAATTCAAAGGTATCAACACCGGCGATGAGCCGTTGGTAATACTCCAAGTGCGCGCCAATTGCGGCTGCACCATACCCAAATATCCATCAGAGCCGATCGCACCGGGCGACACCGTAACCATAAGTGCTACCTACAACGCGCAAGGGCGTCCCGGACGATTCAGCAAAAAGGTGTATGTCGATGCCAACACCTTCCCCAAGCGTATGGCACTCACAATCAGCGGTGTAGTCATCGGCACAGAAGCCACGCTCCACAGTCGCTTTCCTTTACAAGAAGGAGAGTTGATGTATAGCAACTCAATCGTACCATTTGGAGAAATTGACAAAGGGAAATCGAAGATAGAATTTTTTGAGGCATACAACCATAGCACCGACACCATCACACCGGTGTGGCATAACCTGCCAAAGCATCTTACGATCAACTCCTCACCCAAGTCGATACCTCCGGGTGAACTACTCTCCTACACAATCTACTACAATACACTCCTCACATCTCAATGGGGAGCCACTACCGACACGATATACATCTCGCCGACAGCCGATAGCGAAAAGCGTTGTCCGGTAGTAGTCACAGCGTCGGTGGTCGAGGATTTCTCAAAGCTCACTCCCGGAGAGCGCGCAAAAGCGCCTCGCATCGCCATATCGACCGAAAGCATCGACTTCGGGCATATCGACCGCACCACGCCACTGCGCGGCTCGTTCCTCATCGAGAACTATGGCGACACCCCGGTGCAGATACGTCGCATCTATTCGCTCGACAAAGGCATAGACGTGACAATCAACAAAGACAAAATCAAGAAAGGCAAAAAGTCGGAGATCACAGTAACCATCGACCCGACAGCCTGCCCCGGTGATATACTCAACTCACGACTTATCGTGATAACAAACGACCCCGATCGTCCGCAAGCCACTGTGCGGCTCGTAGGACAATTCAAATAATCCGAAAATTCAATGCCCCATGAAACATATCGAAAACGATGAACAATATCAAGGTCTGACCGTCAATGGCGGAGTAGAACAGCCCCCAATTGTCAACCCATATATGCAACGTCGCCGCCGTCGTGCGCTCCCCTCGGCAGCCGAGATGGTCGACGGAATCCTCAAAGGCGATGTGACCATGCTGTCGCGCGCAGTGACACTCGTTGAGAGTCTCGCACCCGAGCATCAAGCCGTGGCACAAGAGATAATCGAGAAATGCCTTCCCTATTCGGGGAACTCGCGACGCATCGGCATCACCGGAGTGCCGGGAGCCGGCAAGAGCACATCGATCGATGTGTTTGGCTTGCATGTGCTTCGCGATGGCGGTAAGCTCGCCGTTCTCGCTATCGACCCGTCGAGCGAACGCACCAAAGGGAGTATCCTCGGCGACAAAACACGCATGGAGAAGCTCTCCATCCACCCCAACGCATTCATTCGACCCAGCCCCTCGGCAGGTTCGCTCGGAGGCGTGGCTCGTAAAACTCGTGAGACCATCGTGCTGTGCGAAGCAGCCGGCTACAATAATATATTTGTAGAAACCGTAGGCGTGGGACAAAGTGAGACTGCCGTACACTCGATGGTCGATTTTTTCCTGCTTATCCAACTCGCCGGAACAGGCGACGAACTGCAAGGCATCAAACGCGGCATCATGGAGATGGCCGACGGCATAGTCATCAACAAGGCCGACGGCGACAACATCGACCGCGCCACTCTCGCGCAAGCCCAATTTCGCAGTGCGCTCCATCTCTTCCCGCCCACAACGTCGGGATGGATCCCCGAAGTGCTTTGCTACTCCGGCTATTACGAGATAGGAATACCCGAAGTGTGGGACATGATCGACCGATACTTTGAGTTTGTAAAAGGCAACGGATATTTTGATGAAAAGCGTAAGCAACAAGCTCGCTATTGGATGTTTGAGACCATCAACGAGAAGCTTAAAAGCCATTTCTACAACGACCCGGATGTAGATGCACTTTTGCACGACAAAGAAGCGCGCGTACTTGCCAACCAACAAAGCTCGTTTACAGCCGCTCGCGATGTGCTCGATTTCTATTTCAATAAGCGATAGCATTTTTTAACAGCGTCACATTACATTTCCGCCCACACCCGGTTATATCTTTGCAACACAAACAAAAACAGACTGAAGCAACGATGATTAATATAGGAGAAAAAATACCGCAACAACTCGGCACAGATGCCGATGGCAACGTGCTTACGACCGATATGTTTGCCGGCAAGCCGATGATAATATATTTCTATCCGAAAGATAGCACTCCCGGCTGCACAGCCGAAGCTTGTTCGCTACGCGACGGCTACTCGCAGCTCTCCGCTATGGGATACGCAATCATCGGCGTAAGCAAAGACACAGAAAGCAGCCACCGCAAATTTGCCGACAAATATTCGCTCCCCTTTCCATTGATTGCCGACACCGACACCTCGCTCAATCAAGCCTACGGAGTGTGGCAGAAGAAGAAAATGGCAGGACGGGAATATATGGGAACGGTGCGCACCACATTCATCACCGACGCAGAGCATCGTGTGACTCATATCATCAGCAAAGTCGACACGAAAAACGCGGCAAAACAAATACTATCACTCATCAAGAATAAATAACTTAACGACTATACATCATGGAAAAATCAGAAAAGCCCAAGAAAACCGCGCTTAAGAAAGGCGCAGCAGCGGAAGACCCTCGCTCAGCCAAGCTCAATGCCCTATCACAAGCTATGGCTCACATCGAGAAAAACTTCGGACGCGGAGCTATTATGAAACTCGGCGACGATGCCATCGAGCAAGTCGACGTGATACCATCCGGCTCGATCGGACTTAATTTCGCCCTCGGCGTTGGAGGCTATCCGCGCGGACGAATCATCGAAATATACGGACCTGAATCGTCAGGTAAGACCACACTCGCCATTCACGCTATAGCCGAAGCTCAAAAGCAAGGCGGCATCGCGGCTATAATAGATGCCGAACACGCATTCGACCGCTTCTATGCCGAAAAACTCGGCGTCGACGTCAACAATCTTCTCATTGCTCAACCCGACAACGGCGAGCAAGCGCTCGAAATTGCCGAGCAACTCATCCGCTCATCGGCTATCGATATCATCGTAGTCGACTCTGTAGCAGCGCTTACTCCAAAGAGCGAAATCGAAGGCGAAATGGGCGACCGAAACATGGGTCTGCAAGCTCGCTTGATGTCGCAAGCCATGAGAAAGCTCACTGCTTCGATTTCGCGCACCAACACCACATGTATTTTCATCAACCAATTGCGCGAAAAGATCGGTGTAATGTTTGGTCCGGCCGAAACCACTACCGGTGGTAATGCTTTGAAATTCTATGCATCGGTGCGTATCGACATTCGCTCTTCTACCACACTGAAAGATGGCGACAACGTGTTGGGTCGCGTGACTCGCGTCAAGGTGGTTAAAAACAAAGTGGCTCCTCCATTCAAGCACACTCAATTCGACATCATGTTTGGCGAAGGTATCTCGCGCTCCGGCGAAATCATCGACCTCGGTGTCGAATACAATATCATCCAAAAGAGCGGCTCATGGTTCAGCTACGACGGCACTAAACTCGCGCAAGGTCGCGATGCTGCAAAGCGCGTAATTGCCGACAACCCCGAACTTGCCGACGAGCTTGAAGCCAAGATAATGAAAGCGATGAAGGAGCTTGCCGGTGAACCGGTGGCAAAACCGCGTCCGGAATACCTGACAAAGAAGAGCGCAGCGCTTCCTGAAGCGCCCGATTTCGATGACTCACTCCCCGACGATTTCTCCATCGAAGAGGATGCTCGCGAAGACTAATAGGAAAGCCCCGAAAGGGGCTTTTTTATTATACTTTCAACGAAGAAATATCGGCACCTGTAGGAGTTTGGAATACTCGCAGTCCAAACTCATTGACCACCGCCAGCACATGGTCGAAAATTTCGCACTGTATCCGCTCATATTCGGTCCACACCGTGGTGCGCGTGAAGAAATACATTTCGAGCGGAAGCCCTTGAGGCGTGGTAGGCAATTGTCGTACCATCAATAGCATCTCAGAGTTCACGTCGGGATGTTGCTTCAAATATCTTTCCAAATATAGGCGGAACAATCCTAAATTGACCTCCGGAGAGCCTGACAAGTCTTCTTGGCATACAAATCCGGCAGAAGTAAGTCGCTTAATATCGTCGGCAGCAAGAAATCTTACCGACGTCATATCGACATAAATCGCGCGCGTCACACGCCTCCCGGTGCTGTCAATCATACGTTGCCAATTCTGAAACGAGCTGCTCACAAGAGTGTAAGGTGGGATTGTCGACACTGATTTATCCCAATTCTCCACCTTCACAGTAGTCAATGTCACCTCAAGCACCTTGCCGTTGGCATTGCAAGCCGGAACGATAATCCAATCGCCCGGCGCAAGCATTTTGTTGGCCGATAGTTGTATTCCGGCCACCAATCCAAGGATAGTGTCCTTAAACACCAGCGAAAGTATCGCCATCGATGCACCTAAACCGGCGAGAATTTTAAGTGGGCTTACACCGATTATTGCGCTAATTATAAGTATTGCACCGATGCAAGTAAAGATCAGCTTCACCATCTGCATAGTGCTCTTGGTAATCACCCCTTTGAGGTTGCTGCCGGCATTGTCGTTCACAATGTTGAGCACCGCATCCAAGAACTTATAGGTCAACCTTACTACAACACATATAATATATATCACACAAAGCGTTGCCACCACACTCATAGTCTTCGGCATCCCATCGAAAGCGTAAGGCAACCAAATATATAATACAATCGGAGGAACCAAATGGCATATCCAGTTAAGCACCGGCTCACTAAATAGTTCATCATCCCAAGTGTTTTGTGTGCGCAATGCATGGTGTTTGATCCATGGAGCCACTTTCCTGCGACATATCCAGTCGGCCAAATAAGCCACCACCAGCATCATCACAATCACAATAGCCCGACGAAGTAGATCGACCCACTGCTCCGACATCGCTGTCATGCTCAATAGATTTTCGATATAATGATTTATTGCTTCCATTCTGTTCATATTTTGTCTCCTACAAAAATAACAATTAAAAATGAAAGTGTACTTATCTGCCGTTTACAATTTATTTTCCCGAGAAAAACCACTACCTTTGCACTTTAATTTTAACCAATCTAAATCATGCTTAAGAAATTATTCGGATTTGACCCGAAAACGTCGACTATCCGTACAGAGATTATGGCAGGAATCACCACATTCCTCACCATGGCCTACATCTTAGCCGTAAATCCTAATATTTTGGGAGAAACAGGCATGGACAAAGGGGCATTGTTTACTACCACAGTCGTTATCTCTGCCGTGACCACATTGTTAATGGCAGTGTACGCCAAGCTTCCGTTTGCATTAGCCCCCGGCATGGGACTTAACGCATTCTTTGCCTACACAGTGTGCATGGTGATGGGCTACTCATGGCAATTTGCCTTGACAGCAGTATTCATTGAAGGTCTATTATTTATCTTGCTCACGGTCACCAACCTACGAGAGCAATTGGTGTATCTGATACCCGATTCGCTCAAGAAAGCCATCAGTGCCGGTATTGGTATCTATATAGCATTTATCGGCTTGAAGAATTCTGAAATCATCATTAACAACGACTCCACACTCGTAAGCCTTGGTAATATCATTCAAGGTCCTGCGCTATTAGGAATCATCGGCATCATTCTCTCTTCGGTACTTCTTGTAAAAAAGGTAAAAGGAGCTTTGCTGATAGGGATTCTCGCCACCACAATCATCGGCATACCTATGGGCGTCACCAAGCTCACCGGAATATTCAGCACTCCTCCACCGATTGAGCCGATATTCTTCCAATTTGAATGGGACAAGATTTTCACTCAAGATATGATTATCATCGTATTCACGTTCTTGTTTGTTGACCTGTTTGACACTATCGGCACAATAATCGGAGTGACAACTCGCGCCAACATGATCGACAAAGACGGCAAAATACCTCGCCTCAAGCAAGCATTCCTCGTCGACGCTATTGGAACAACCGGAGGAGCCATATTGGGTACAAGCACCGTCACCACATTTGTAGAAAGTGCAGCCGGAGTAGAAGTAGGTGGACGTAGCGGACTGACAGCGTTTGCAACATCAATATGCTTCGTCTTGGCCTTGTTCCTTGCTCCATTCTTTCTCTCTATCCCTGCATCGGCAACCGCTCCTGCACTTGTGCTCGTGGGCGTGATGATGATCGCATCGATGACCAGGATTGATTTCTCCGACTTCTCGGAAGCTATTCCGGCATTTGTGTGCATCATATTTATGCCATTGTCGTATAGCATCTCGGATGGTATCGTATTAGGACATCTCAGCTATGTGATAATCAACTTGCTTTGTGGCAACTTCAAGAAGCTCTCGATCGGTATGTATATTTTGGCAGCATTCTTCCTGCTGAAATTCCTCATATAAAAGAGCCGACTATATAAAATAACAACGAGCGCAATACACAGATGGCATTGCGCTCGTTGTTGTTTTTATAACTTTTGAAATGAGGCGATTATTCGGAATCGTCGTCCTTCATGTTATGGAATACGTTTTGTACGTCTTCGTCGTCTTCAAACTTTTCGAGAAGTTTTTCGATTTGAGCACGTTGTTCTTCGTTCACCTCTTTGAGGTCATTGGGGATACGCTCAAACTCGGCACTTACGATTTCGTATTCAGCTTCTTCGAGATACTTCTGGATATTTGAATACTCTTCGAACGCGCCATAGAGTACGATTTCCTCATCATCGGCTTCGAGTTCGTCTACGCCATAGTCGATAAGTTCGAGTTCGAGATCTTCGATCGACACGCCATCTTTCGGCTTGATGTGGAATACACATTTGTGATCAAACAAGAAAGTCAACGAGCCTGAAGTACCAAGCGAACCGCCATGCTTGTTGAAGTAAGAGCGCACGTTTGCCACAGTACGAGTATTGTTGTCGGTAGCGGCTTCTACCACGATAGCAATACCGAAAGGTCCGTATCCTTCATATACGATTTCCTTGTAGTCGCCGGCATCCTTATCGGTAGCTTTCTTGATAGCACGTTCTACGGTGTCTTTAGGCATGTTGGCGGCCTTGGCATTCTGCATCAACACGCGGAGGCGAGGGTTGGTAGAGGGATCGGGGCCACTTGCCTTAACGGCGATGGTGATTTCCTTACCTATGCGGGTAAATGTACGCGACATATTACCCCAACGTTTGAGTTTTCTTGCTTTACGATATTCAAAAGCTCTTCCCATTGTAGTTTCTTATTATTTATTGTATTAAATATTATCGGAGTTGTGCGCCAAGACGCTTCTGTAGATTAGCGATGACTTTGTTCATCACAGCTTCAATCTGCTTGTCTTGGAGAGTCTTTTCGTCGTCTTGCAATGTGATGGACACCGCATACGACTTCTTGCCGGCTTCGAGGTTTTTGCCCTCATAGACGTCGAACAGCTCTACCGAGCGGAGAAGGCGGCGTTCGCTTTCGCGAATCACTGCTTCAACCTGTTCCATTGTCACAGCCTTGTCGATGAGCAATGCAAGGTCGCGCTCTACCGGCTGAGTTTTCGGCAGCGGAGCGTAGGTAACCTTCTTCTTGGCAGCGAGCTTCACAAGCGCTTTCCAATCGAGTTCGGCATATAGCACTTCTTGGCGGATGTCATGACGTTTCAACAACTTTTTCGATACAACACCCATCGCGCCGATAGTCTTGCCCGAACGAGTAGCAATATCGAGCGATGCGCTAAAAATTTCGCTCTTGCCTTGCGTGAGCTTAAGCTCTGCGGCTGAGATGCCCAAGCGCACAAGGATGTTGGCTACAATAGCCTTTAGGTCATAGATTGTAGCAGCTTCGGCCTGACGCGCCCAATTGCCACGGCGAATATTGCCGGTGAGCCAAAGAGCCAAGTGAGAACTTTCGCTATAGGGTGCAAGCGGAGCTTCGGTTGTAGACTCTGCTTGGGGGTTATATTGATAGACATTGCCAAACTCATACATCATCAAATCGCCATTGCGACGATTGACATTGTGTTCGATTGATTCCAGTCCGCCGAAGAGCAAAGTCTGACGCATCACGTTGAGGTCATTGCTCAACGGATTGAGCAGTTTCACACAATTGGCTGCGGGATATTGCTCAAGATCTGCATAGTAAGCCTCGGCAGAGAGCGAGTTATTTAATATTTCATTGAAACCGGTAGCAGTGAGCTGCTCTGAAATCAATTTGCAAAGGTCGTTGGCCATATCGGTCATTGACTTCACTTGCAAGCTCGATTTGAGTGTAGAGCCAAACTCTATGTTATTGTAGCCATAGATGCGAAGCACATCTTCCACCACATCGCACGGACGCTGCACGTCTACGCGATAGGTAGGCACAAGAAGGTCTATTTCGCCATCACGACGAGCCGTGATTTCGATTTCAAGCGATGCAAGAATTGCATCAATCTCAGTGGGAGCGATTTCCTTGCCTATAAGGTTGTTGACATATTCGTAAGAGAGAGTAACCGGGAACGGTTTTATCTCCGAAGGATAGAAGTCGACAACATCACCGCAGATTTCACCACCGGCAAGCTCCTTAACCATCAACGCAGCGAGTTTGAGCACATAGACACAGTTGTTGGGGTCGACACCGCGCTCAAAGCGGAACGATGCGTCGGTGTTCAATCCGTGACGGCGAGCAGTCTTGCGCACCGAAGTGGGATTGAAATATGCACTTTCGAGAAATATTGAGGTTGCTGTTTCGGTCACGCCTGAATCTTGACCGCCAAACACGCCGGCGATACACATCGGCTCTTCGGCATTGCATATCATCAAATCGCGAGCATCAAGTTTGCGTTCCACTCCGTCAAGAGTGACAAATGGTGTACCTTCGGCACATTGACGCACCACAATCTTGTCGCCCTTCACCTTGTCGAGGTCGAAGCAGTGGAGCGGTTGCCCCATAGAGTGCAACAAGTAGTTGGTAATATCCACCACATTATTGATAGGACGCTGACCGATAGCCACCAAGCGATCCTTGAGCCACTGCGGACTCTCAGCTACTTTCACGCCACGAATAGTCACGCCGGCATAGCGAGGACATGCCTCTGCATCAAGCACCTCAACGGGGATAGCACCATCCGGACGGTCGGACTTAAACGCCTCTACATCGGGGCGAGTAAGCGTAGCAGGCTTGGAGTTGCGAGCCAACCATGCGCTCAAATCGCGAGCCACGCCATAGTGAGAGGCTGCATCGATGCGGTTGGGTGTAAGGTCTACTTCAAGAACGTAATCGCTCGTCAGGTTATAATATTCGGCAGCCGGAGTGCCGGGCTTTACCTCTTCGCTGAGCACGATGATACCATCGTGAGAGGTACCGATGCCGATTTCGTCTTCGGCGCAAATCATACCAAACGATTCGACACCGCGTATTTTTGATTTCTTGATTTGAAACTCATTATCGCCATCATAGAGAGTTGTTCCCACTGTAGCCACAACCACAGTCTGTCCGGCAGCCACATTTGGCGCACCACACACTATTTGAGTAGGCTCGCCATTGCCAAGGTCGACAGTGGTGATATGGAGATGGTCGCTATTGGGATGTTCCACACAAGTGAGCACCTTACCGATCACGATACCACGCAATCCGCCACGGACAGATTCAACTTCTTCAACGCCTCCGGTCTCCAACCCGATAGAAGTTAGAGCGGCAGCAAGCTCATCGGGCGTCAACCCGAAATCCAAATACTGTTTAAGCCAGTTATATGATATGTTCATTTTATATACGATTTCGAGGCTATCGGCGATTAAAACCCTCTGCCCCACAATAATTCGCGCAAATTTAGTGATTTTTTTCCATACCCTCAATTTTTGAGCAACACATTATTTCAAGCCATGCTATTTGTTGAAAAATTTTGAGAAATTTTCACAAATGGAAATTTTATTTTATATTTGCACTCGAATATGCATTATTCAGAGAGATATTAGTTCTCTATTCACTTACTATTTACTTATTAATCATTACATTATGTTTAATTTTGAAACTACTCCCAACGTAAACCCCCAAAACATCGGGTTTGTTGACGCAATCAAGGTTGGTCTAAACAAGTTTGCAGACTTCAATGGTCGCGCTACAAAGGCAGAATACTGGTGGTTCTTCCTTTTCAGTGTCATTGTTAATGCAGTTGCCAACTGCATTCCTTTCGTAGGCTGGCTTATCTCATTGGCTGTGCTTGTTCCCACTTTGGCTGTATCTTGGCGTCGTATGCACGACACCGGTAAAGCCGGTGGTTGGTGGTTCATCAACTTCATTCCTTTGGTAGGTTTCATCATTTGGATTATATGGGCAATTAAAGACAGCGAACCCGCAGCTAACCGCTTCGGAGCTGTTCCCGGACAAGAGTAATCTACGATTCATTCACTCAACAAGCGAGGGCGACGCCAACCGGCGCCGCCCTCACTATTTACCATGATATAGTTTCATCGGAGAGTTCCTCCATTATTTTGACAGCAAACGATCAAATCATCCACTGCATCATCTATTGACTGCAAATGCTCAATCTCGTAAAACTCTATTAGGAATTGAATACCCTTGAATGATAAAAGTACTCAAACGCACTTTGCATCGAGAGCTTAAATCGTTTGGCAAAAGCTCTAATACAAGCATTTATGTATGGAATTTTATAATCGTTATCCATAATTACTATCTATAACAAAACTTACTCCATCTGTTTCCGCAAATATAATGATAATTTTTCAAATTATTATCCTCATATCTTAACCTTATAACGAATTTTGGTTATGGGTATAGTTGACCAATGCTGAGATTGGAGAGATGTATGTAACATCCGATTCCCATCTTTTTAAGTTGCGGAAGGTATGCTAACAATGGTGCCGGATTTTTTGACCAAAAGACAATAAAACGCGTTTTAGCAAACGAGATATAGCTATCTTTACCACTATATGGATTTCGCCACTTGACATATTCTTTCTTCAATCGGTCAAAAAACCAATCAGCCTAAAATGCAGGAATGTCAGTAGCCCTACTTGCTGAAACTACCACCGGAGCTTGCGCAACTACTTGCAAACAATTTTCCGTATCAATATTTATTGTGCCATGCTTCATATCTGCATCCATTAATATTCACTGCAAAATTAAGCGTCATACGAGCAATTATCAAGCACTTATACATTAATAAATTTCAACGCTACAAAATACTTGTCGAAAACATCAGCGCGACAAACAAATCATCTTTGTTTATCGCGCTGATATTAAATTGTTTGACCTATTCTAAGGCTTTTAATATTCCTCTTCGTCGAAGAAAAAATCTTCTTTGCTGGGATAGTCGGGCCAAATATCTTCGATGCATTCGTAGGTTTCGCCTTCGTCTTCCATCTCTTGAAGGTTTTCTATCACTTCCAATGGTGCGCCTGAGCGCATGGCATAGTCGATAAGTTCTTCTTTTGTTGCGGGCCAAGGAGCGTCCTCAAGCTTTGATGCTAATTCCAATGTCCAGTACATAATGGTATTTTTTGATAATATGATCGTTGAATTTTAATTTGACCGCAAATATAGCGTATTATTTTGTATCAACAATCTTTATTCCAAAATATTTCATCTACTTGGTTGCTGACATTGTCGTAGCGAGCAAAAACGAACAAGAAATCCGACAAACGGTTGACAAACTTCAACACGTTGGGATCGACATAGGTAGTCTCTGCAAGAGCCACGATGCGACGTTCGCAACGGCGACACATTGTGCGACACACATGAGCCAAGGCCGACACGTGGGTTCCACCGGGAAGCACAAAATTGTTGACCGGAGGCAATTCGGCATCGATAACATCGATTTTGCTCTCGATTTTTTGAATGTCGTCGAATGTCAATCCGCGAGCCTCGGTAATATTGTTTTCGGGATTGTCGGTAGCAAGATAGGCTCCGATATTGAAAAGTTTGTTTTGTATATATATAAATGTATCGACAAAGTCGGCTGTGATATGAGCCGATGTGCATAGATGACCGATGCGGGCATTAAGCTCATCAACCGAGCCGTAGGCTTCGATGCGAATATCGTTTTTCTTCACGCGCTTGCCGCCTACCAAAGAGGTTGCTCCGGCATCGCCTGTAGCTGTGTAGATATTACTTTTCTTCATTGCAAATTCTCCTTTCTATGTTTTTTTATTGTAGAGTTTTCAAAATAATTGTCTGCTATATTCCAAGCACACGGCAACATTCTTCGCCATCACTCACCTCCGACAGACAGCCGATAGCCTTCTCATCTAAAAGTCCTCGCGAAGCCATCAGTCGCAATTGAGCGAGTATCGGGTCGAATATTCCATCGCGATTTATTACCACGATGCGCTTGCTTGTGTCGCCTGTAAAAGTGAGAAATGAAAATGTAGAAATCAGTTCATCGAGAGTGCCATATCCACCGGGAAGTACAACAAAGGCGTCGCCAAGCAACATCATGCGACTTTTGCGGTCGTTGAGGTCTCGCGCCAATATAGTGTCGGTGTTGTCTTTATTTGCCATAGCTTTGCGCGAGATAGGCACCACGCCTACCACTCGTCCACCGGCACTACGCACCTGCGATGCCACTATGCGCATCAATCCTTTTCCTATGCCACCATACACGAGGTGTGCTCCGGACATACCGATACGCTTCCCTATCAGAGCAGCATCGTCTTTGTATGTTTCATCTATTTTATCTCGTGATGAGCAATATACTGCAATTTTCATTTCATTTCGTTTCTTACTTCAGGTTTCGAGTGCAAAAGTATGCAAAATCCACACAACCATCCCCATTGTTATATATTCTTAACGATTATTATTGCCTCAAAAAAATCGGGCTACGATAGTGCTTTTACTACCATAGCCCGAAATAATGCGTGTGATTCTTATCTTATTTCTTGGTGATTACGAGCTGAGTAGGGATTCCCACCGCCCAATCAAACGATATTGTGAGAGTAGAATTTTTTGAGTCGTACTTCCAGCCTTTTTTCGACGATTTACCCAGTTTCTTGCCATTGAGCGTTACCGATGCCGGCGACGACACTCCGGGGAGTTTCATCGTGAGGCGCTTCACCATAGGCATCGAAGGATACTCGCCTTCCGACTGCACATCAATGGTTGTTGCCGTAGCATTATCATCCCCGGAGAATTTCACGAGGAGATACTCTCCCTTTTCGAGCGATTGAGCTGAGAGGCGATTGTCTTCATACATTGTGTATTCCGACTTGCCACCACGCGGATAGTAGAGCACTTCGTAACGCGAGGCATCATAGTCGCCGGTATTACCCATCTGATAGGAAGCTTGGGGGATAAACGCTCCGGCGCGAGCAAAGATAGGTAGCACTGCAAGCGGAGCATCATATTCAACCGAGGTTTTACCCTCATAAAGATTTTCGGGGTGCGACATATCCACCCATTGCCCGTTGGGGAACTTTATCGTGCGTGAAGTAGCACCCTGAGTCATCACGGGAGCCACCATCACGTCGCGTCCCCATAGATATTGGTCGGTAATCTTATCCATGCATCCGCAACATTCACCATAGAAGTTGAGCGAGCGCACCATCGGCAATCCTTCCGAAGCATTTTCGTAGGCAAGCGTATAGTTATAGGGCAACCACTTGTAGCGAGTTTTGATCAAGTCGAGTATTATATCTTGTTGCTCGGGATAGCGATACGGCTCGGCTACTTGCTGAGCATGGGTGCGGAGTATCGGCGAGAATGTGCCGAGCTGCAACCAACGCACATAGAGTTCCGGATCGACCGGACACGCCTCATCGATGGCAAATCCGCCCACATCGTGCGACATATATCCAAGTCCGCTCATGCCCGAGTTGAGCATGATGATCACTTGCGGAGTCAATCCTCCCCATGAGCGCGACACGTCGGTCGACCATGGATAGACGCTGAAACGCTGCAATCCGGCTGTACCACCACGCATGAGTGTCATCAGTCGAGTGTCGGGATATTCCTCTTCAAACAGTTCATATATGATGCGACTCCACTCATTGCCATAGAGATTATGGTATTCGCGAGCCGTCTTGCCGTTGTAGTGGTAGATAGTTTCGGGATGCACTTCCGGCTCGCCCAAGTCGCCCCACCATCCGGTCACACCTTCGTCGGTGAGCTTCTTGTAGCGATTGCGAAGCCATAGGCGAGTGTCGGGATTCGACACGTCAAACATACCGCCCTCGCCAACCCAAATGGTCACTTCATGAGGATTGCCCACCGAGTCGCGGCAGAACATTCCACGCGGAGCCAACTCATTGTAGTTGTCGATAGCCTTTCCGTTGCGGAGCACATAAGGCTGAGAGATTATCACCGTGTTTACCCCACGCGCTTTCAAGTCGGCAAGCATCTTTTTGTGATCGCCCCATTGCTGCGGCTCCCACTCCAAGCGTCCCATATCCTCCTCTTTACCATACCAATAGAGGTCGAGCACCACACCATCTACAGGGTATCCTTTCATTTTGAGCGTATCGATTACACCATTGGTCTCGGCAGCAGTTTTATAGCCATACTTTGATGTGATATATCCCAATGCCCAAAATGGAGGAAGCTCCTGGCGTCCTGTGAGGCGAGTGTATTGCGAAACGGCTTTGCGCATCGAACCACCACCATTTATAAAGTAGTAGGAAATCGGCTCGCGGCTTTCGGAGGTGTATTTCACCGGATTGCTCATCACCATCTCAGCAGCCGCATAGTCGTCGAAAAGCACAGCATATCCGGCCGACGAAACAAACATCGGCATCGTGATATTCATCTGCGAGATGCGCGGATCGGAACCGGTGTAGCCATAGTTCTGGCGATTATACATCACCAAGGTGTCGCCGGCAAGGTTAAGCGAATGACCGCGCTCGCCCGCTCCATAAAATGAGCATTTGCCCACTGTGGATAGCGAAAGTGTTTGCTTGCCATCGACCGTGGTGCGAACACCATTGTCGGCCAGTACATTGCGCCCTGCCACTATGGTCACGGCGCCGGTCAGGTCGTTGAGCGTAGCTACCACGCCGGAAGCTGTCGTGAGCACTTGTGTGTCGCCCGAACGAGTCACATTGCCGGTAAATACTTCAGGCTGAAGCACCGCCGAATAAGACTTCGGAGCCACCTCTCCGGCGGCAAGATTGGTCACCTTGATTATATCATCTGAAATTACGGTCAGCGTAACCGTGCGACCATCGGCGGTCGTAGCAGTCACCACACCGTCGGATGCGCTTACAGCCATTGGCAATAGCATCAAAGCGCAAACTATGGCATTTCGCCACATAGCAAACTTAGTCATGTTGTTATCTTAATGGGTTGTTGTTACAGTTAATAAGAGCTTTGCAAAAGTAAGCAAAACCATTGAAATCCCCAAGTCTTCGGCCGCTAAAACAGCGTAAGCCACTAAAAAAGCCACCTTGTCTCACGACAATGTGGCTTAAACATGTTGTAAAGTGTATACAGGGATGTGATATTGCTATAATATGGAACAATATCCGTGCTAACAATACATAGCATTCGGATACTCGCCACAAAATTACATCATTTTTTTCATAATCCAAACATTTTCAGACTTTTTTATAAAAACTTTTTCATTGTCTTGTATTTATTTGCATAGAAAATTGTGATACTGTTTCGCATCTCGACAAAAAACAATAATTTTGTATTGTTTTCCCCTCTAATTACGTAAATGGCTGATAAAAATATATCTTCACACCGATTGCCTCAAGCATTTCTCGACATGATTAATGCCGAACCGGCTTTTGCCGGACTTGCCGAAGCACTCACTACCGAGCCTTCGGTGGCCATCAGAATCAACCATGCAAAAGGCAATCACGACACAGCGGGCGAGCAAGTGCCTTGGTGTCGGCTTGGGCGCTATCTCGACGAACGGCCATCGTTCACTTTCGACCCTGCCATGCATCAAGGACTATACTATGTGCAAGATGCATCTTCGATGATCACCCATCATGCAGTGGCTCTTCTTGCCTCAATGATAGAGCATCCTATCACCTTTCTTGACGCATGTGCCGCCCCCGGAGGCAAAACCACCGCAGCCATCGATGCCCTCCCCGATGGAGCGACAGTATTTGCCAACGAATATGTAGGGTCGCGCGCTGTCATTCTTCGCGAAAATCTCATCAAATGGGGTTATGGCCGATGTATCGTAAGTCGCGGCGACACCGCTCGCTATGCCGATATGGGAGAGATATTCGACATCATAGCTGCCGATGTGCCATGCTCCGGCGAAGGCATGATGCGCAAAGATGCTGAAGCGGTGGCGCAATGGTCGCCACGACTTGTAGAGGAATGTGCCGAGCGTCAGCGAGAGATTGTCGACAATCTGTGGCAGGCACTGAAGCCGGGAGGATACCTCATCTATAGCACTTGCACATTCAATCGCACCGAAAACGAACATCTCGTCGACTACCTGCATCGCGAATACGGAGCTACCTCCATCGACCTGAACGTTCCCTCGGAGTGGAACATCGCTCCGGGCATCGACACGCCACACCACTGCTATCGCTTCATTCCGGGACGCACACGAGGCGAAGGATTGTTTATGGCTGTGATGCAAAAGCCGGGCGAATTAGGCTCGACATCGGCTCGCACTCGTCGCGAGCGACCGCAAAAGAGCAAACTCAACCCCACGATAGAGCAAGCCCGCAAATGGCTTGAAAATCCCCAAGAGTGGGACATCACAATAGAAGACGACCGAATAATGGCATTCCCTAAAGAGACATCATCACTGCTCGCCACTGCTCATCGCCATCTCGACCTCATCCACTACGGTCTGCGCATCGCCACCATCAAAGGTCGCGACCTCATCCCCACGCAATCGCTTGCTATGTCTACCCGACTATCGCCGGAGGCATTCCCACGCCACGAAGTGGACTACGACACAGCCATCGCCTATCTGCGCCACGAAGCCATAGTGGTCGATGACGCTCCGCGTGGCTACCTGCTTCTCACCTACGGAGGGCATCCGCTTGGATTTGTAAAAAATCTCGGTAATCGCGCCAACAATCTCTATCCTGCCGAATGGCGAATATTGTCGCAACAACCAACGACTCGTTAGTTTGGCACGAAATTTGCATTTAACATAGTAGGAACAAAATATTTACACTCATATTTCAGATTATGGAAAAAATTCAAACCGGTAAATACGTAGAACTCGGCTACGACTTATACGAAGTCTCAGAAAAGGGTCAGAAACTTGTGCATCAAACCAATACCGAAGACCCCGAACGCTTCATCTTCGGAGTGACTCCCGGCATGATTGTCCCTCTTGAAAAGGCTGTAGAAGGTCTTGGCGTAGGCGACACATTCGACGTCATCGTAAAGGCAGAAGAGGCTTTCGGCCCTCGCGACGATGAGCAAATAGCCACTCTCGAACGCGACATTTTCGAAGTAGACGGCAAATTTGACGAAGAGCACATCAAGAAAGGCGCCATCGTACCCATGATGACATCTGAGGGCTACCGCATCAACGGCGTTGTAATTGAAGTCACTGCCGAAAACGTGACCATGGACTTCAACCATCCGCTCGCAGGCAAAGACGTGCGCTTTGCCGGCAAAATCCTTGCCGTACGCGACGCCACCGCCGAAGAGCTCAACCCCCAACATGGCTGTGGTTGCGGTTGCCATGGCGACTGCGACGACCACTGCGGTTGCGACGATGACCACTGCAGCGGCTGCCACTAAAAATTTTCTAAAATAACTTACATACCAAATTTCTAACATCAGAAGTTTGGTATGTATTTATTATGTAGTTAACCTATGAATTATCATTTTTATTGATCAAACAATGCGCGTTTTGCTTTTTATTGCAATATGTATCTGTAATTATATTTCAGCCATAGCAATTGAAAAATCACCTCTTACATTCAAAATAATCGACACAGAATCTGCTCAACCTATCTCATATTGCTGCGCCAGATTTCTAAATCACGACATTGGAACTTTAGCCAATGAGAATGGATTAGTTTCATTCAAATACCAACCCTCACTAAACACTGATACCATCGAATTTTATGCAATTGGTTACGAATCATTTTTATTGCCTCCTTTTTCCCCTAAAGACACAGTATACATAGAGTTAAGTAAAAAGCCGTACCAACTTAATGAAATTACAGTAAGTCTACCCCAAAAAACGAAGAAAATAAAAAAAGGGAAAAAGCGATCTTTTGGTCTTTTCAGTCAATCATATCAAGAGAGGAAAGGCTCTACATACGGATTTGACATCGAATCATCAGACAAAAGGACATGGCTTGAAAGCATTGGTTTTTACTGCAAAACTGCCCCAAATATGCTATCGTCAATGAAATTCAGAGTCAACATTTATGATGCCTCTCTTGTATCCGGCAAAGAAACTGAGAATTTTGTATCTGTTCAGAACAATCCTATATATATATTGACTACTCTAAAGAGATGATAACCGACGAAAAATTTATTTATAAATTCGATGAGCCAATATTACTTCCACAGAAAGCAATGGTAGAAATCGAATTTTTAGAGGATATGAATGGCGAATATATTATCGCGCGCGGTGGGTTAGTCGGAGGATGGATCTGGACTGGTTCTCCAAGCAAAAAAGAATGGATTAAACTTCCTTTTTCTTCTCCATTTTTCATTGAATGTATTCAAGAGAAATAGGCTCTATTGTGCAGCTTTTGTTTTGGACTTTCGAGGGATTTCACTACCTTTGCATCGTGATGCCGTAGAGGAGCATCGCCGATCCTATTATCAACATCCTAAAGAAAGGAGGGAACCATGCACAAAGTAAAGCCGAAGAAAGCTCTCGGACAACACTTTCTTACTGACCTCTCTGTGGCGCGACGCATCGCCGCCACCCTCGACGAATATCGTGGCACCCCGGTGATGGAAGTAGGACCGGGAATGGGTGTATTGACACAATTCCTCCTCACAGCCGAACACGATGTGACTGTTGCAGAAATCGATTCAGAATCGGTCGAATATCTCAACGTCAACTTCCCATCGCTATCCGACCGCATCATCGAAGGCGACTTCTTGCAGATGGATTTGAAAAAAGTCTATGGCAACCGCCAATTTTGCGTCATCGGCAACTATCCTTACAACATATCATCTCAAATATTTTTCAAGGTACTCGACTACAAGGACCAAGTAATCTGTTGCTCCGGAATGCTTCAAAAAGAAGTAGCCGAGCGACTTGCAGCCCCTCCGGGATCGAAAGTCTACGGAATACTGAGTGTACTGCTCCAAGCATGGTACAAAGTCGAATATCTGTTTACGGTCGATGAGCATGTGTTCAACCCGCCTCCAAAGGTGAAATCGGGTGTGATAAAACTCACACGCAACGATGTCACTTCGCTTGGATGCGACGAACGCACATTTCGCACCGTGGTGAAGACCTCTTTTGGACAACGACGAAAAACCTTGCGCAACTCTCTGCGCGGGCTTTTCCCTGCCGGCATCCCTTTGCCGGACGACCCGCTCCTCGCCAAACGCCCCGAGCAGCTCGGAGTAGCAGAGTTTGTCCAACTAACACGTCTCATCACGCAATCGCGCGAATAATCCACCCCCACGTAAACAATGAAAGAATATACCCCCGAATATCTCGAACATATCCGCTCCATCATCGCCAACGGCGATGAAGAGTCGGCACGTCGCGAGCTATCACAGCTCCACCCTGCCGACATTGCCGAGCTATACCAAGACCTCGACATCGACGAGGCCGAATTTCTTTACAAACTTCTCGACGAAGAGACTGCAGCCGACGTGCTTGTCGAACTCGACGAGGACGATCGTCGCAAGCTCCTGGCCAACATGCCGGCCGAAGAGATTGCCAAGCAACTCGACCACCTCGACACCGACGATGCCGTCGACGTGATCCAAGAGCTTGACGAAGAAGACCGCGAAGAGATCCTCGCCAACCTTGAAGACACCGAGCAAGCCGGCAACATCGTCGACCTTCTTCAATATGACGAAGACACCGCCGGTGGTCTTATGGGTACGGAAATGATCGTGGTTAACGAAAATTGGAGTATGCCCGAGTGCGTAAAGCAAATGCGCCTGCAAGCCGAAGATATGGACGAAATCTACTACGTCTATGTAGTCGACAACGACGACAAACTTCGCGGCATCTTCCCCTTGAAAAAGATGATTACCCACCCATCGGTATCGAAGATTAAACATGTGATGGAGTGCGACCCCATAGCCGTTAAAGCCGACACTCCTATCGATGAAGTGGCTCTCGACTTCCAGAAATATGACCTTGTAGCTATGCCGGTTATCGACTCCATCGGTCGCTTGGTAGGACGCATCACCGTCGACGACGTGATGGATCAAGTGCGCGAAGCCACCGAACGCGACTACCAATTGGCATCAGGTCTCTCCACCGACATCGAAACCGACGACTCCCTATTCGCTCAGACCAAAGCTCGCTTGCCTTGGCTATTGATTGGTATCGTCGGAGGCCTTGGCAACTCCCTCATTCTTGGTCACTACGAAGGCAGCCTTGCAGCAATACCGGCTCTCGCCGCTTTCATTCCTCTGATTGGCGGCACGGGAGGTAACGTAGGTATTCAATCGTCGGCCATCGTGGTGCAAGGCCTTGCCAACGGCACTCTCGACATCAAAAATTCCGGTCGTCAACTCCTACGCGAACTTGGAGCCGGGTTGGTCAATGCCACAATAATATCTATGCTGGTTTTCCTATATAATTTTTTGGTAAACCCATCGCAACACATTGCCACACTTGCAGTGTCGGCATCGCTCTTTGCCGTGGTGATTTTCGCATCAGTGTTTGGCACATTCGTGCCATTGACTCTCGAACGACTCAAAATCGACCCCGCCCTTGCCACCGGTCCGTTTATCTCCATCACCAACGACATCATCGGCATGGTAATCTATATGTCAATCTCATGGGCTCTGCTCGCCCACTTCGCCGTCTGACATCCACTCAACAAGATATAAAAAGGACACATCCAAGATCCTATCAAAATCGATGTGTCCTTTTTATTATTTATTGTCAAAAGTATTTCTATGATTAGCCGATTTTGTCGACTTCGAGGTCTCCGTTGAGCACTTCGTGCCAAGGCAATCCTTGCTTTGCAAGCACTTCGAGGAATGGATCGGGATCAAACTCTTCCACATTGTGAACACCCGGCTTACACCACTTACCGGTGAGGAACATCATCGCTCCGGTCATTGCCGGCACTCCGGTGGTATAGCTTACTGCCTGCATACCGGTTTCCTTATAGGCAGCTTCGTGGCTGCAATTGTTGTAGATATAATATGTGAGAGGCTTGCCATCTTTGCCCTTACCTGAGATGCGACATCCGATTGAGGTCTCTCCGTGATAGTTTTCTCCAAGATCTTGCGGATTAGGAAGCACAGCCTTAAGGAACTGCAACGGCACAATCTTCACGCCGTTATAGTCCACCTCGTCGATACGCGCCATGCCGATATTCTGAATCACTCGCAAGTGAGTCAGATATTCTTGTCCGAAAGTCATCCAGAAGCGAGCACGCTTGATGGTGGGATAGTTGATCACGAGCGATTCGAGCTCTTCGTGATAGAGCAAATATGAGTCGCGCGGACCGATATTAGGATATGTCAATGGTGCATGGATTTCGAGCGGACCGGTGGTGACCCACTTGCCATCTTGATAATAGCGTCCGTTTTGAGTAATCTCACGGATATTTATCTCCGGATTGAAATTGGTAGCAAATGCTTTGCCATGATCGCCGGCGTTGCAGTCTACGATGTCGAGATATTCCATTTCCGAGAAATGGTGCTTTGCGGCATAAGCGGTAAACACTCCCGACACCCCGGGGTCGAATCCGCAACCGAGTATCGCCGTAAGCCCTGCTTTTTCAAACTTTTCGCGATAAGCCCACTGCCACGAATACTCGAAGTGAGCTTCATCTTTAGGCTCATAGTTAGCCGTATCGAGATAATTTACGCCACATTCCAAGCAAGCATCCATGATAGTCAAATCCTGATACGGAAGTGCCACATTGATCACAAGTTCCGGCTTATGACGGCGGAAAAGTTCGCAAAGTTGCTCTACACTATCGGCATCAACTTGGTCGGTGACAATATTTGGCGCGCCGATAGCTTTTGCTATCGCATCGCACTTGCTTTTAGTGCGCGATGCGAGCACGATTTCGGTGAACACATCGGGATTTTGCGCACACTTATGAGCCACAACAGTACCTACGCCTCCGGCTCCAATAATAATAACTTTACTCATTGACTTATTTGTGATTATTATTTAGGTGTGATTACTTTTTATCGCGGAGCAAATCTCTGATTTCGGTGAGCAGCACCTCTTCCTTAGTTGGTGCAGGAGGCTCGGGTGCGGGAGCCGGAGCTTCCTCTTTCTTACGCTTGAGCTTAGCCATCGCGCGAATCACCATGAAGATACAGAATGCCACAATCAAGAAATCAACGATATATTGGATAAACATACCATAATTGATCGTAACGGCAGCTTCAGCCACTTCTTCGCCATTCATCACCGCCTCTTTAAGCGTATATTTCAGCTCCTTAAAGTCGGCTCCACCGGTGAGCATACCTACCGTAGGCATGATGATATCGTTGACAAGCGAAGTGACAATCTTACCGAATGCACCGCCGATTACCACACCGACAGCCATATCGATTACATTGCCCTTCATGGCAAACTCTTTAAAATCGGTCAAAAATTTTCCCATAACACATCTATTTTTGATAATTAATATTTCTTATAGCGACAAAGTTAACATTAATCTTCGGAAAAATCTAACGAAACTCAAATAAATCAATTCAGATTTCACTTTGCCGCATTAGTCAGATAGCATCATTATGGTCGCTTTTTGCCATATTGCAATTTATTCGTACATTTGCGTTGCAAAATCATTCTGAATGAGCCAATATCTGATATTCTCCACTCCCAACGATCTTGTCAGGATAGCCCCCGACAAAATCGTGTGTATCTCCGCCGAGGGTAACTACTCCACTCTCACTCAAGCCAACGGCGACAAGCATCTGCTCACGGCTCAGCTCGGGCAACTCGAAGCGTCGATCAACCTACAACTTGGCGCTATCGGAAAGTGTTTTATCCGTATAGGACGAAGCCTTATCATCAATCGAAACTATATTTCCTATATAAATATTTCAAAACAGAAAATCGTTCTCTCCGATGCTCTCAATTTCACTCATGTATTAGAGGCATCTCGCTCTGCTTTGAAAGCATTAAAAGATCTTTTAGAAAAGGAGGTTAACAATGGTTCTCAACCCGAACAAACTGAATCCAAGGAAATTAGATGAAATAGACGACGACGAAATCCGTGTACTTGGCGACTCTGAGTGCGATTCATTCTCTTTTGAGAGCCTCGAAAATCACTGTTGTTTCGCTAAAAAAGAAAACACAGACGAAGTAAGACTGCCTATCGTACGTCCTGTCGAACAAAGGAAGCGACCTATCTGGCTGTGGATTGCAATAGGTATTATTGTTGTCGGAATTGTCATTGCGATTATCGCTCTTGCATTATCATCCAACGAAGAGGACGACATCATCGCAGACAATGCGCAAGTAGAGGCAATCACCGCCTACACTCCTAAGAGCGTAGAAATCCCAGAACAACCTATTGTAGAGTCAAAACCGGCCTACACCATCGTCTCCGATACCATCGTCGACGGTAATCGACTCCGCATCTTCGCTCCTCAAAACGCAACTGCCTCGCTCCACATCGGTGCCTTCAACAAAGCTGACTCGTCTATCGTATTCATCTCTCAAGCGGCCGACATTCGTGCCGACAACAAAGAGATCGTCGGAGCATTCGTGCTCAAAGGCGAGCCACGTGGTCGAGGCAAGTCGAAAGCTGGTTTTTGCGCCATCATCGATGGCAACATCACCCTCGGATTGGCTGAGAGCACCCCATTGTTTGAAGAAGCCACCGAAAAAGATGGTTATTTTTTCCGCCAATACCCACTCGTGTTTGAAGGGCAGCCGATCAGCAATCATCTTAAAGGTCGTTCCTATCGCCGTGCGTTGGCCGAACAGAATGGTAAAATCTGTGTTATCGGGAGTCTCGACCGACTCTCGCTCAACGAGTTCTCACAGACACTCATAGCTCTCGGGGTGAAAAACGCCATCACCTTGGTAGGCGGTCAGACCTACGGATGGGCCGTCGAAGCCGATAGTTCGCGAGTGGAATTTGGCAACGAAAACGCCAATATGCACCCCAACACATCCTATATCATTTGGCGTAAAAACTAACCCAATCCGTTCAATTCGTACAGAAATACGGCCAACTCATACAATTCCGCCCCAAATAATTTTTTGGAGGAGGAATTTTTTTCAACTTTGCTTCATCAATATTCAACCAATCAAGCGATGAAACTCAAAGTTATTATTTTCTCACTTCTCATTATTGCGCTCTACGGCTGCCAACAAAAGCCCGAACAACAGCATCCCGCCCCCAATGGCAATGCAATTTACCATTGGAAAAGCACTTTCAATCCGACAGCCGACGTCATCGAATTTCTGCGGAAACACAACATCCGACGCATCTACATGAAAATGTTTGACGTTGCGGTCGAAAAAGATGTTGTCACCAACACTATCGACGTTGTGCCCGTGGCCACCACAAAGTTTCTCGACTCCATTCCGGACGGCATAGAGATAGTCCCCACGGTCTATATCACTATCGACGCTCTCCGAGCCATAAATGACTTGCCTGAAGTATATGGCGACCTAATTGCGACTCGCATCAAAGCCATGGCGTCTTACAACAACCTTGGCGATATCAAAGAGGTGCAATTGGACTGCGACTGGACCGAATCCACCCGCGACATATATTTCTCCTTGTGTAAATCTGTCAAATGGAATTTAGACTCCGGTTCTATTCTCGAAAAGAAGGAACCAACAATCTTAATCAGCTCCACCATACGCTTGCACCAACTCGACGAGCAAGCCCCACCTGTCGATCGAGGAGTATTAATGCTCTACAACACCGGCAACATCAAAGACACCAACACCAAAAACTCAATACTCGACCCGGCCATGGTCAAAGCATATATGAATGTTTCGGACTACGACATCCCATTGAGCTTTGCTTATCCCACATTCGGATGGGGTGTAATCTTCCAAGATGGCAAATTCAAAGCCATATCTGCCAATCCCGACTCTATCGACAACAATCTCGAAGGCATCTCTATACGCCACGAACGCCCCACGGCAACCGACATTTTAGCGGCCAAATCGCTCGTCGAAGATGCGCTTGGACAGCCCAACGGCGAAAATATCATTTATCACTTGGATTCTTCTCAACTTAGCAACTACACCGACGATGAAATCAATAAAATTTATTCTCGCAATTAGTTTTATCGCTGCAATAGCCATCCCTTCGGCTCATGCTTGTTGGGATCCAATCTATCCGCTCAACACCTACTTCATGTTTCGCGGCTACGACTTTGACGCTGAAGATTCCGACTCCGATTCTTCGAAGTTAGAGTTGTCAGAATATGAAAAAGAACGGCTGAATTGTGAGCTATGGCAGCAACTCACGTCTTCGCAGATTCCATTCGACGACATTAAGCACATAGTCTACACTATGACTCTCCCGGAATATGAGGAATTCTATTCCAATCCCAATTATCTCGGACGCAACAAGTTTGCCATTTGGATCAAAGAAAGCAACGATACCGAGATTCTCGATTTTCTCCTTCTCGCCAAAAATGTAGAGTTCATCCGCTTAGAGCAAAACTCTCGGTGGTATTACCCATCCGTAAAAAACGGAGTAAGCTCATCGCTCGACGAGATTGTCAATAAAGCATTAGCCAACAAATCGCCTCGCTTACGCGACCGCTACTTGCTGCAAGCCATCAGAGCTCTTATGTCGCTCAATCGCTATGAAGAGTGCCTCACTCTTTGGAAAGATGAAATTTCCAAGCTACCCAACGACAATCTTATGCGACGCATGGTCTACGAATATGTCCTCGGAGCCGACATTCGCACAGTATTCTCCAAAGAAGCATTCGAGTATTGCCTTAAAAGCGGACACATCGAATATCTTCGATTGGCCACAAAGAATCCTCAAAAAAACTCTTATACCGACATATTCGAATTAGCATATCAGCATTCGCCCAACAGCAAACGTGTCGAGAAATTATTGCATGATTTCGTTCGTCGGGCCGAGCCTGATTTTTTCGACCAAAAACATCGTCTCACCGACGACCACCGAAAGACGAAAAGCTTAGCGCTTCGTATCGGAGCCGACCCAAAAATCAATAATCGCGCCTTGTGGTACTATGCCGCCGCTTTTATCGCCAATCTCGAAGAGCATTTTGACGAAGCATCTCGCATCTTGACTCTTGCAGAAAACGCGCCGGGAACACAATTCGTCAAAGAGTCCATCAAAATACTTCGTATGCACATCGATGCCCGGTCGCTAACCTGCAACGATGCTTACGAACGCCGACTTTTCACACAGTTATCATGGCTCGATAACAAAATTCGCCAAGACCGCAAAAACGACTATTATAGCAACGTGCCTCGATATTATAACTACTCCTACTATTATTGGAATGACATGCTTCGCCGCATCCTGCTTGACGACGTATGCCCGCGTATGATTGCAGCCGGACGCACCACCCGAGCCCTTCAGCTGGCCAATATGGCTGAAAATCGCCTAATTCAGCTAAGCAAAACGATTGAAGTATGGAGTGAAGACAACATGAGCATCGAAGCTTATCGAAGGAGCCCAAATCATCGCAACGAAATCGACTATCGAAATTATTTCTTCGCCATGGCCGACTCCATCGGCACTGACAAGTTTATCGAATATCACAATCGCGTACGTCATCCCCAATCGGCGTTCGACCGCTTCTTAAACGACAGAGGATATACCGACAGCGACTATCTCAACGATATCTCCGGCACTCTATGCCTGCGCGACATGCGATATGAAGAGGCAGAGCGATATTTGCGCGATATTAAGCCTTCATTTGCCAACCACCTCAACACCATACAGATATACGACCCATTCAATGTCAAAAGCCGACAGAAAATCACAGGCAACTTCAAACATCGATTTGCCAAAGAGATGGTCAAGCTACACAACACCATTTCCACCACAACCGACCCCAACATCAAAGCGAAGGCAATGTATAGCTATGCCAATGGTCTGCGCAACTCGTTCTCCCTTTGCTGGGAACTGACACAGTATTATCAAGGAGGCAACGACACATCCGACACCCTTCCACGCGATCGGCGCTACTCGCCTTCATCTCTTGCCGCCATAGAGCAAGCCAACAATATGCTTGACTCCGCCATCGATATAGCCACCGACGACGAATTGAAAGCTCAATTGCTTTTCAACAACCTCAATTACATTACTGTCGTAAAAAAATATCCTCACACCCATGTAGCTCGAATGATGCGAGGCCATTGCGACTCATATCGCGACTACCAATGGGCCTACTCTGCCTCCGACTTATAATATTCTACTAAATTCAATGATGATGAAATGTAAATCTCTTTTCGCTCCAATTTATGCAATATTTTCTATAATCATACTCTCAATAGTAACAGGCGGATGCAACAAAATAACCCCTATCACACCATGTCCATCCGACTCTATTAATGTGCGCAAAGTGCTTGTTCCTAATCAAAACGACGACACATCCGCCACACACACCTATGGAAAAAACAATATCATAGGTAATTCCTTAACAACCACGTTTACAACCGATAGTAATAATATATTCGTCGGGTTCAACATTACTTTGCTGGAACTCCATTCGGATATAATAGGGAACTTATTGTCATTTATTCATGGAGAAATGTTGTATTATGGATTCATTAATGAAAGCGACACTATCGCTCCAAAAGAGATATTAAATAAGATGAGGAATAGCTCATCAGGATATGAAGCGGCACAAATAGCCCTTGATTGGGAACGCGATTTGTTTTATAAAGAATTCCCTAATATCCTAAAATACAGCGATTATGGGTATAATATTTTTTTTGAGTTGCATCCGGTGTTTTTGAATGATAAATATGTGACTTATCACAAATGCTCAAAGCGCTATACCGGTGGGCTTCATCAAAACTACACTTCTTTTTTGCAAACCTACGACCTTAGAACCGGCGAGTCGGTAGACTTGGAGGACATGATTAAACCGGAAAAAATGAACGACTATCGCAAGATAGTAGTGCGACACATGGCAAGTTCTTACCCCATCTATCGAGATATTAATTCCGAAGAAGAATATCTCGACTCCCTAAATGAATGGATTGGAAACACCTCCATTGCAGTAAAACTGGGAATTGAAGACAAAGAAAACCTCCCTCGCATCACGATCGGAAATTATCCATTAAATGATCCAGGCATACATGAAGCCGGACTCGTTATCACTTACGATGAGTACCATCTCACTCCCGGTAGTGATGGGTGTCCTATAATCGTAATTACCTACGATGAGATTAGAGACTATTTGAAAAGTCCTTTTGACCAATACACTACTGTCCTACTTAATTCAGCCACAAAATCATAGACAAATATATCATTTTATGAAAGATTGCCAATATTGAAAGTCTTACATGAATGCTTTTGGCATCAAAATTTTGTAATTTTTAGGGTTTTAATTAATAACTTTTCTCTACATAATAGGCTATTTGAAAAAAAAATAGTAATTTTGTGGCGCAAAAAGTAGAGATACACTGCTTTCGATTGTTTCGCTACTGATTGCTAAGGTAAAAGAAGATATTTTACAACCCAATAATTTTTTTATTATTATGACTAAAGTAGGTATTAATGGTTTTGGCCGTATCGGACGTTTCGTTTTCCGTGCTGCTCAAAACAGAAATGACATCGAAATCGTAGGTATTAACGACCTTTGCCCGGTTGATTACTTGGCTTACATGCTTAAGT
>CAZWWS010000013.1:44770-46605 GCA_964637445.1 uncultured Muribaculum sp. | reverse complement strand
ATTTTAGAGTTTTCGGATTCTCTCAATTCTAATGTAGATTTTAGGTTATGAGCAATATATACATTTTTTTCGATTTCATTTTTATAGTTTTTGATACGTTGTCGATATATTATTGCTGAAAATATTGCAATAGTGACAAATAAGGCAATCAGAAGATATTTTAATTGTTGTTCATTTGCTAATTCGTTTTCAATCATACGTTTTTCGCTCTTACGATGAGCTGTCGCTGCAGTAGAGATCTTTTGTTGTGTAATATTTAGAAATAGACTATCTTGGACATTATATTCGTGTTCGAGAGCTGAAAGAGCTGTATGGTAGTTGCCTTTAATCTTATTGATTTTATATGTCAACCATTGCTCAGATGGGTCTAAATCATTCAATTGGTCAATGCAAGCTATTGCACTATCTAATTGTCCTAACCCTATATATGCTTCTCCAAGATTTCTAATGTCGTTAGCCGTTAGCTGTAGGCTATCGATGCTCATAATGGAGGTCAAAAGACGACGTACTTCAGCATAATTCTTCTTTGCCAAATGCGAGATTGAAGCCAGTCGCATAGCCTCAATTAATAATGCGTGGTCATTGGTCGTATATGCGGAATCAATAATTTGGTTGAAGATTGGTATGCTAATGTCATAGTTTGCAGAGTTATTATATATTCTACCAAGATTAAGTTTTGCCCAAAGTTTGTGATGATGTGAGGCTATTTTGCTTGTTTTGTCAAATGCAATCTGTGCATAAGACAAGCTTTCGTCATTACAGTATGCGAGGTCATAAATCTCGGATAATTTCAAATATATACGATAAAGAAAGAAATCATCGTTCAAATCTAATGCATCTTGTTCTGCGGATAATAAATACGGAATGCTTGAAGTATATTCATTGATGTTATATTGTATTACAGCCATGTAGTAGTTAGCAAGCATACGATGACGGGTATCGTCGTTGTCGGAGTAGTAGTCGACGGCGATGGATATTAAGGAGTCGTTTGTGATGTCGATATAGTTTTTGTCGAGTGCTTGCGAGTAGAGCAATGCGTAGTGTGCGCTATGCTTTTCGGTGCGTAGCGCTGACGCATCGATCGACTGTAAGATGGCAAGAGCAGAATCGGGGTGCTCTTCCATCGATGATTCTGCCCGACCGAGGCGGGCTACTATGGTCGGGTCTTCACCGCAAGCCGTGACCGCCATCATTATTGTAAATATGATTAATATCTTCTTCATACTTCTATCCCCATCAAATAGAGGTGTAAAGTTAGTAAAAATTGCTTATACGTTCAGCATTTCCGGTTTATGATTTAAGGCATTTTGCAATTAATATTGTTCAGTCGACAGAACAATATTAGGTTGTTTTTGTTCAATTGATTGAACAATATTGGAGTGTTTTTGTTCAGTTGACAGAACAATATTGTCGCATCAAGAGATAAAAATAGCGGGCTGCTCACAATCGAGCAACCCGCTACGAGAGGTTATGAAGCGAGTTGGAATATTATTCCTTCACTGATTCGGGATCTACGCCCCACTGTTGACGAGCGAGACGGCGATAGTTGTTGTAGCGCCATTGTGCATTTTCCTTAGCGGCAGCGAAGAGTTCGGCTGCTTCAGCAGGATATTGCTTCATTACTGATGCGTAGCGCACTTCGCCCTTGAGGAAGTTTTCAAACTCATCCCAGTTAGGCTCCTTGCTGTCGAGAGTGAACGGATTCTTACCTTCAGCTTCGAGAGCAGGGTTGTAGCGCCAGAGGTGCCAGTAGCCGCATGCAACTGCGTTGGCCTCTTCTTGTTGCGACTTGCCCATACCGGCCTTAAGTCCATGGTTGATACACGGAGCGTAAG
>CAZWWS010000013.1:0-44760 GCA_964637445.1 uncultured Muribaculum sp. | reverse complement strand
ATGATTGAGGGACCGTCGTAGGCTTCTGCTTCGCGGATAGCCTTAAGCGTTTGAGCTTGGTCGGCACCCATAGCCACTTGTGCGGCATATACATATCCGTAGGTCGATGCGATCAGACCGAGGTCTTTCTTGCGTACGCGCTTACCGGCTGCAGCAAACTTGGCGATAGCTCCGATAGGAGTAGCCTTTGATGCTTGACCACCGGTGTTAGAGTAAACTTCGGTGTCGAGTACGAGGATGTTGACATTCTTGCCCGATGCGAGCACGTGGTCGAGACCGCCGAAACCGATGTCGTAGCTTGCACCGTCGCCACCGATGATCCATTGGCTGCGTTTTACCAAATAGTGCTTGTGTTCGAGTATCTTCTTGCAAGTGTCGCATCCGCAAGCTTCTGCCATCGGAACGAGCTTGTCGGTCACTTCGCGACTCTTTTCTGCGTCGTCCTTCACTTCGAGCCATTGAGCGAAGAGGGCTTTAAGCTCGTCGCTGCACTTCGGACAGTCGAGACCGGCTGTGATGGTGTCGACGAGACGTGCGCGCATCTTCTCGTTGGCGATGACCATACCGAGACCAAATTCGCAGAAGTCCTCGAAGAGTGAGTTAGCCCATGCCGGACCGTGACCCTTCTCGTTGGTGGTGTAAGGAGTTGAAGGTACTGAGCCTGAGTAGATAGAGCTACATCCGGTTGCGTTAGCCACCATTTCGTGGCCGCCATAGAGTTGAGAGATCAACTTCACGTAAGGAGTTTCTCCACAGCCTGAGCATGCGCCTGAGAATTCAAATAGCGGAGTTGCAAACTGTGAGTTCTTCACGTTGGCTTTTATGTCTACGAGATTTTGCTTTGACGATACCTTTTCTACGCAGTAGTCCCAACCCTTTTGCACGTTGAGTTGAGTTTCGAGAGGCTTCATCACGAGAGCCTTTTCGCCCTTCTTGCCCGGACATACATCGGCACAGTTGCCGCAGCCGAGACAGTCGAGCACGTCTACTTGCTGAACGAAGCGCATGCCTGCCATAGTCTTGCCGATAGCGGGGAGCGAAGTGCTTTCGTTGAATGGTGATGCTGCCATCTCTGCTTCGTCGAGTACGAACGGACGGATTGCTGCGTGAGGACAAACGTAAGCACACTTGTTACATTGGATACAGTTGTCTACAACCCATTCAGGAACGAATGCTGCAACACCGCGCTTTTCATACTTGGCCGTGCCTTGAGCCCAAGTGCCATCTTCGAGACCTACGAAGTCCGATACTTTCAAGAGGTCGCCGTCTTGTGCGTTGATGGGGCGCACTACGTTGTTGATGAATGCGGGATCGTTGTTTGCCGCTGCTGCGTCGTCGGCGAGGTCTGCCCAAGCAGCATCTACGGTGAGTTGTTTGTATTCGTTACCGCGATCTACTGCTGCGTAGTTCTTATCGACTACGTCTTGACCCTTCTTGCCGTAGCTCTTGACGATGAATTTCTTCATTTGCTCTACCGCAAGATCAACGGGGATAACGCCGGTGATACGGAAGAATGCACTTTGAAGGATGGTGTTGGTGCGGTTGCCAAGACCGATCTCTTGTGCTATCTTGGTAGCGTTGATGTAGTAAACGGTGATATTGTTTTTAGCGAAATATTTCTTCACCTTGTTGGGGAGGTTCTTAGCGAGCTCTTCGCCTTCCCAGATGGTGTTGAGGAGGAATGTACCGCCGTTGCGGAGACCGCGAGTCACGTCATACATGTGGAGATATGCTTGCACGTGGCATGCTACGAAGTTTGGTGTGGTCACCAAATAAGTAGAGCGGATAGGATCGTCGCCGAAGCGGAGGTGTGAGCAAGTGAAACCACCCGACTTCTTTGAGTCGTAAGCGAAATATGCTTGGCAATACTTGTTGGTGTTGTCTCCGATGATCTTCACTGAGTTCTTGTTGGCACCTACAGTACCATCAGCACCGAGACCATAGAACTTAGCTTCGAATGTGCCACCGCCGAGCGCTATTTCTTCCTTCAAGGGGAGTGAAGTGAAGGTTACATCGTCGATGATACCGAGTGTGAAGTGATCCTTCGGTTGTGGAAGGGCGAGGTTTTCAAATACTGAGATGATTTGAGCCGGAGTGGTGTCCTTTGAAGCAAGACCATAGCGACCGCCTACGATGAGAGGCGCATTTTCCTTGCCGTAGAAACATTCCTTCACATCCAAGTAGAGAGGCTCTGCGTTTGCCCCTGGCTCTTTGGTGCGGTCAAGCACTGCGATGCGCTTAGCGGTTGCAGGTACTGCTGCGAGGAAGTGCTTAGCTGAGAACGGACGATACAAGTGAACAGATACCAGACCTACCTTTTCGCCTTGAGCCATGAGCACGTCGATAGCTTCTTGTGCTGCTTGGGTAGCCGAACCCATTGCGATGATTACGCGCTCTGCGTCTTCAGCTCCATAGTAGTTAAACAAGCCGTACTTGCGACCAGTGATTTCTGAGATCTTGTTCATGTAGTCTTCCACGATAGCGGGCACTGCATCATAGTACTTGTTGCATGATTCGCGGTGTTGGAAGAATACATCGCTATTTTCGGCCATACCGCGTGCTACAGGTGCATCGGGGGTGAGGGCGCGTGAACGGAATTCAGCGAGAGCTTCGCGGTCGAGAAGCGGAGCGAGGTCTTCGTTTTCGAGCATCTCGATCTTTTGGATCTCGTGAGAGGTGCGGAAACCATCGAAGAAGTTAACGAACGGTATACGCGATTTGATGGTAGCGAGGTGTGCTACACCTGAGAGGTCCATCACTTCTTGTACCGAACCTTCTGCAAGCATTGCAAATCCGGTCTGACGTACTGACATCACGTCTTGGTGGTCGCCGAAGATGCTAAGTGCATGTGATGCAAGCGTACGTGCCGATACGTGGAACACGCATGGGAGCATTTCGCCTGCGATTTTATACATATTAGGGATCATTAGGAGAAGACCTTGCGATGCGGTGTAAGTGGTGGTCAAGGCTCCGGCTTGGAGTGAACCGTGTACTGCTCCTGCAGCTCCACCTTCCGATTGCATTTCTTGCACGAGAACGGTCTCTCCAAAGATGTTTTTACGTCCTGCGGCTGCCCATTCATCGACATATTCAGCCATTGTCGATGAGGGTGTGATGGGGTAGATTGCTGCTACTTCCGAGAACATATAGCTCACGTGTGCGGCAGCTTGATTACCATCACAGGTCAAGAATTTCTTTTCTTTACTCATAATTTGTAATCTATTTTATAACGGATATTTAGTTTTTTTTCGCTAAAAGTCAATATCTGAAACGTTTTTAATGCACTCGTAGAGTGCTATTCTTCAATCTGCAAAATTACAAAAAAAACGTGTGACAGCCAAAATAATATGAGTGTTATTATTGCTTAGGTGCAAAAAATAAAAAAGCGCATTGTTTCACAACATTGCGCTCCCTTAAACCTTTATCTTAATCTAATACTATGAAAAACACACGCCGCAAAGTTAGTCATTTATTTTTATTTGTCAATAGGGCAGAGAATGCGTTTAATCTTATTTATCCTTTTTATACATATATTTAGATATTGAAATCTGCTCGAAATGCTGTATCTTTGCACTCGAATTTTCTATTGAAACCGATTATGAAACAATCTATTATATTGCAAAACATAGAGGCTCGTATGGGCATCACCGAGCTTAATCAGATGCAAAAACGCGTGGTCGATGCTCCGTCGCGTGATATCATGCTGCTCTCACCCACAGGATCGGGTAAGACCTTGGCATTTGCTATCAAGTTGCTTTCGGCTCTTAAGCCTCCGACTGCTAAAGTGCAGGCTGTGGTGATAGCTCCGTCGCGTGAATTGGTAATGCAGATCTACGATGTGGTGCGTCAACTTGCCGTAGGCTATAAGGTGGCATGTTTTTATGGAGGTCACTCGATGATGGACGAGAAGCGCACTCTTTCGGTGGTGCCTGACGTGATAGTGGCTACACCCGGACGTCTGCTCGACCACGTCAATCGCAAGCAGGTCGACCTCTTTACTACACGCATTTTGGTGCTTGATGAGTACGATAAGTCGCTCGAACTCGGTTTTCATGACGAGATGAAGCGCGTGGTGCGCACCATGCCGTCGCTGTCGATGCGCATCCTCACTTCTGCCACTCGCTTGGCTGAATTTCCCGAATGGCTGCACATCGAGCAACCGGTGATGATAGATTGCCTCGGAGGAGTCACCGAAACTCGCCGCCGATTGCAGATTGTGGAGGTGGAAAGTCCGGCGCGCGACAAGATCGATATGCTCATCGACTTGCTCAAGTCGTTGGACGATGGGCGTGTGATTGTGTTTGTCAATCATCGTGAGAGCGTGGAGCGCGTGTATCAGCATCTTAGAAAGGCAGGATTGCCCGCAGGGATGTATCATGGCGGGTTGGAGCAGTTGGACCGTGAGAAGGCTATAGATTTGCTAAATAATGGTACTACGCCGATACTCGTATCCACCGACCTCGGATCGCGCGGACTCGACATCGATCAGGTGCAAGCCGTGATCCACTATCATCTGCCGGTGTCGGCCGAAGTGTGGACTCACCGCAACGGACGCACGGCGCGTGTAGATGCCACCGGCACGGTCTATGTGATTACCTCGGAGGCCGACTCGATCCCCGACTTTGTGGAATTTGACCGCAGCTATGTGCCCACCGGTAGCAGCGAAAACCCTATCTGCTCCCAAGTTGCTACGCTTTATTTCAATTCGGGTAAGCGCGAAAAGGTGTCGCGTGGCGACATCGTGGGTTATCTTGCCAAGCAGGGAGGCCTCGATGGTAAGGCGATAGGCAGGATTGTGGTGAAAGATCATTGCGCACTCGCCGCCGTGCCACGTCGACAAGCTGAGGCTGTTCTGTCGGCTCTAAAAGGAGTGAAGCTCAAAGGTAAATCAGTGCGCGTCACTCTGCTTAAATAGACTTCTCAGACGTATAAACACAAAAAAGCAGCGAAGCCGGTGAGCCTCGCTGCTTTTATTTTGCAGAGCAGAGATGATTACTTAATTAGCACTTTGGTTGCTGTGTTGCCTTGGCGACGGATATAGAGCCCGTTTTCGGGGTTGTCTACGCGTACACCTTGGAGATTGTAGTATTCAACTGCTTCGTTGCTTTCCACTTCTACATTGTCGATTCCGGTTACTGTGCCGTTGTTGCTGATGCCGTATATGGTCACTTCGCGCACTTTCACGCCATAGATAGTAGCGGCCTTTGTCACGTTGAGACGTACGAAGCGATAGTATTTTGTTTCGCTTTCAAGGTCGTCGACTGCGGCAACTTCAGGATAGAATGCATCGTGGCGGTTGGTCATGCCGGCTCCGTCGGTAAGGGTGTAGGCAGTGTCCCATTCTGCACCATCGATAGAGAAGTCAACTGTGTAGTCTGCAGCAGATGCGCCCTCCCAATCCACTTCTACGAGGGTGATGTCGTAGCCGGTGTCGGGCGCTTGCGGGTTGAGGTCGATCACGATAGAAGTATTATATTCTTGATTGTTGTCAGCAGGCATGGTGTGCATGATGCATTGAGTATCCCAATTGCCATCGGTGGCTGCTGCGAGGTTTTCGGCATTTTCACCACCGGTCACTTCTGCGTTCAATGCGCGGTTGTCGCCTGCTGCTACGATATTGATTTCTATGGGGTTCGACTCTACTTCGCCCACTACGGCTACGATAGAGGCAGTACCAATGTTTTCAGCTGTGTAGTTGAGATTTTCTACCGAACCGGCAGCATCGCCTGTGATTGTAAATTCGGGTTCGCAAGCGAAGTCTACGCCATATTGATCCTTAGCAGTCAAGGTCAATTTGATAGGAGCACCTGCTGCGCCGATGTTGGTGCGTTCGGTAGCGAGGGTCAGAGTGGTCAATACGGGGAGAGCCTTGACATTGGCGGTGAATGTTCCGGTAGCTTCATTTTCGTCCTTTGTTCCCTTGATTTCTACGGTGTAAGTTCCGGCTACTGACGAGGTAAACTCGTATACGCCATTGCCCTTGTCGGTCACGGTTACGTTTTCGGGTGCAGTAATGGTAAATTCTACGCCTTCAAGAGCTGCGCCTGCTCCTGAGATACCGGCTACAGTAAATTCTACTGTTTCGTCGATAAATAGCTCAGCGGTGGCAGGTGATACTTGGATTACATTAAGGTTATCGGCGCTTGCCGGATCATAAATGCTGAGACCATATACACGGAATTCAAAGAATGAGTTGCCGTATTGAAGAGCACGCTCTATGCCTTGGAATTTGACAAACTTAGCCGGAGTGCCATTCATGTTGATGGTTTGCAACAAGTTGTTAGATCCATCGTAGGTCACGTCAAGTGGAGTCCAATTTGCGCCATCCAATGATGTTTGGATTTCAAAGTGCTTGCTATATGCGCCTTCCCACTTAATCTCGATATAGTTGAGGTTGTAGGCATTTGCAAGTTCTACTTGCCACCATTCAGTATCGGTAAATGCACTTTCCCAGCGAGTACCTTCGTTGCCGTCGACTGCCAAGTTAGATGTGCCTGATGATGCGGTAGTCGGGCGAGAAAGAGCGAGGTTGGATGATGTGTCGAACGGAGTGGTGTAGCTGATGGTTTGTGCTTCCGACTTGTTGCCATTGAAGTCTACTGCTTGAACTGCGATATTGTAAGCCGCTCCTCCGGCGAGATTCAAGATGTAGGTGCCGGGCAACATATACACTTGGTTCAGTCCTGTACCTTCATCGCTCAAAAGATAGAAGCAGTCTTCATTGTTTTCGGGGATGGTAACTGTAAGGTCATATCCGTCGGTAGAGTATGTAACTTCTCCGAGAGTAGGAGCTGTGGTGTCACCCTCTACCGGGTTATTGATTTCGCCTTGAGTGAAAGTGAACAAATCGGTCACATACCAACCGGTTGTCTCTACATCATCGGTAAGGTCAATGTCGGCATAGTTGATAAAAAATTGCATCTGAGTAGTTCCGGCAGTTTTTACATCGTGAGCTGCAGAGTTGTAAGCAATAGTGCTGCCCGAACGTTCTGCTAAGTTCATTTCGGTCTTGGTGTTGCCGTCGGTTGCCCAGTCGCGCATTTGTACTGACCAAGCATCGACTGTCACATTTTCATTGGCAACGACCTTGCCGTAAATTTTGCCGTTGAGTTCTACGATACGATACGAGATTGTGCGAGCAACTGGTGTTTTAGTCTCTTCCGGTTTATTACCATCGACGGGGGTGTAAAGTGTCACATTGTCGGCTGCAGCTGTGCTGAATGTCTGCGCGCTGATGGAGGGGACAGATAGCAACATCGAGAACGTTGCGAGTCCCAACGAACGGAGTAATTGTTTGTGATTCATAAACAAAAGATTTAATGATGTTAATTATGTTAGTTTGATTTGAAAATATACCCTGTATAGATAAATGACCCTGTATTCACTGTCATTAATCGGTTAACATCGCAAAGTTAACACGAATTGTTGAAAATGCAAATTTTTTATTTGAAATTCTTGAAAACGTGATAGATACTCCCTCGCTCCATAAAAAACGCGGAGCGCCACAATAGATATGTGACGCCCCGCAGTGAGATGCTTTGTCGCGTTGTGCGTTATAGAAGTGCTTTGATCGACGTTTCAAACGGCTCCTCTTCCATAAATCCGATTGAGCGATTTACATTGCCGTCGGTCGATACAAACAAGATAGTGGGTATCGACTCTACTTGATATTCGGTTGCGACTTCCGGGCAACGGTCTACATCGACCGAGATGAATTTCACTTTGCCATCATATTTTGCGGCCATCTTTTCAAAGATGGGTTTGAATTGTTGGCATGGGCCACACCATGTTGCATTGAAATCTACCACGATAGGAGTGCTGAGCGGGCCGACAAAGTTGAGCGGCTGATCCGATGCCAATTCGATCACTACGTTTTCTATCGCTTCTTCGGTAGCGACGCTGTCGGTCGCAGCTTGAGCTTCGCCCGATTTTGAATTGCCCGAACAAGCTACAGCCATCATGGCTATGACCGAAACAAAAATAAGACTTAACTTTTTCATGTTGATGTTTTTAGTTCGTGACTCATAAAACAAGGAGCAAAGCACTAATGTTGAGTGTCTGCTCCTTAAAGAATGTGTTATAATCTGAAAATGTTGTGATTTACCGAATTATTTGAGAGCGTCGGCAAGAGCGGCGTTGGTCTTGCGAACAGCTTCTGCGCTCTTCTTGAAGAGTTCCTTTTCTTCGTCGTTGAGCTTAACATCGATGATAGCTTCGATACCATTGCGGCCGAGCAAGCAAGGTACACCGATGCAGATGTCGTTTTCGCCATATTCGCCTTCTACGAGAGCCGAGCAAGGGATCACGCGCTTTTGGTCGTGGATGATAGCTGCTACGCAAGCTGCTGCAGCTGCTCCGGGAGCATACCATGCTGAAGTGCCGAGCAAGCCGGTGAGTGTAGCACCGCCTACCATAGTGTCGGCTGCTACCTTGTCGAGAGCCTCAGCATCGAGAAGTTGTGATGCAGGAACACCGCGATATGCAGCGAAGCGCTTCAAAGGTATCATTGTAGTGTCGCCGTGACCGCCGATTACCATACCTTCGATTTCGTTGGGGTTGGCATTGAGAGCTTGGCTCAAGAAATATTTGAAGCGTGAGCTATCGAGTGCACCCCCCATACCGATGATGCGGTTCTTGGGAAGACCGCTGGTCTTGTGGATGAGGTAGGTCATGGTGTCCATAGGGTTCGACACGCAGATGATGATAGCGTTGGGCGAATATTTGAGGATGCTTGATGATACTTGCTTTACGATACCTGCATTCACGCCGATAAGCTCTTCGCGAGTCATTCCGGGCTTGCGGGGAATACCTGAAGTGATTACTACTACATCGCTTCCGGCTGTCTTTTCGTAGTCGTTGGTTACACCTGTCATGCGAGTGTTGATGCCAAGAAGATTGGCTGTCTGCATGATGTCCATAGTCTTACCTTCCGAAAGACCTTCCTTGATGTCGATGAGAACTACTTCGTCGGCTACATTGTTTGTAACCAATACGTTAGCACAAGTTGCGCCTACATTGCCGGCGCCTACAACTGTTACCTTAGACATAATTGTTATTTGGTTAAATGGTTAATGTTGTTACCTTTCTAATTCCGTGCCACAAAATTAGTGAAATAAATCCGTATATCCACCCCTTTAACGAAATTTTATCATTCCTATAGTTATATAAATTGTGGAAATAGGGAATAATGCGTAACTTCGGGAAAAATTTGAATTGAAGATGTGCGAAAAGATGAATTGGGATAGGCTTATATGCGACAAAAGATTCGGTCTCGAACACTACCACGACCCTAAGCGGGGGATGCGTAGCGACTTTCAGCGCGATTTCGACCGGTTGGTGTTTTCGTCGCCGTTCCGTCGTTTGCAGAATAAGACTCAAGTGTTTCCGCTCCCGGGAAGCGTGTTTGTCCACAACCGCCTTACTCACTCTATGGAGGTGGCGAGTGTGGGGCGTTCGCTTGCTTCGGAGGTGGTGAACGGATTGCATCAGAAGTATTCATCGCAGCCTTGGTATGAGCGGTTTAAGGCTATTGGCGAGATTGTTGGAGCGGCTTGCCTTGCCCACGACCTCGGCAATCCTCCTTTCGGTCATTCGGGCGAAAAGGCTATCTCTACGTTCTTCTCCGAAGGTGCCGGCGCGGTGCTCGAAGCGGAGCTGACCCCAAGCCAGTGGGCTGATTTGGTCAACTTTGAGGGTAATGCCAACGCGTTCCGTCTGCTTACTCATCAGTTCAAAGGACGTCGTCTCGGCGGCTTTGCCATGACTTACTCTACGCTTGCCTCAATAGTGAAATATCCCTATGAATCGACTCTCGCCGGCGGTAAGGGCAAATTTGGCTTCTTCTCATCTGAAATTGACGACTTTCGCCGCGTGGCTGATGAGCTGGGGCTCCTTCCGCGCTATGGCGAGAAAGGAGAGGTGCGCTATTGTCGCCATCCGTTGGTCTATCTTGTCGAGGCGGCCGACGATATTTGCTATCAAGTGATGGACATCGAGGATGCCCACAAACTGAAGATCCTTGCTACGGCAGAGGTAATCGACCTGCTCAAAAGCTTCTTTGACGATGAGCGACGTGCCTATATGGAGAGTGTGCTCGACAATGTTGATGACCCCAATGAGAAGATAAGCTATCTTCGCTCATGCGTCATCGGTGCATTGGTGGGCGAGTGCGCCCGCGTATTTGTGGAGTATGAGGAGGCTATCCTTGCCGGAGAATTTACCGGTTCGCTCATCGATCATGCAGCCCCCCTTGAGCGCGAAGGCTATCGTCGTTGCTCAGCCACAGCGTGGGCCAAGATTTATAAGTCGCGCGATGTGGTCGATATCGAACTTGCCGGTAATCGCATCATCACTTTCTTGCTCGAAAAGCTTGTGCATGCCGTGCGATTCCCTCATCTCAACTATTCGGAACTGCTCCTGTCGCAAGTGCCTCAGCAGTATGAAGTGGATGCTCCTACTCTCTTTGGCAAGATTCAAGCCGTGATCGACCACGTGTCGGGCATGACCGATGTTTATGCGCTCGACCTCTACCGCAAGCTCAATGGCATGAGCCTGCCCGCTGTGTAATAATTAAGAAATAAAAAAAGGAATAATATGATGAAAAGATATTTGATTGTTGCGTTGATGGCTGTAGCCACGATATTGCCTATGATGGCCTACACCATCGAAGAGATACCCAACGTGCATCTTCAAGACCACACTCGCTATGTGTCAAACCCCGACGGAGTGTTGTCGGCAGAGGCGCAGACACGAGCCGACTCCATCATTGCCGATATATGGAGGCAGTCGTCGGCCGAAGTGGTGGCTGTGGTCGTTCGTTCTATCGGCAACGAGGAAATCACAGACTTTGCCCACCGCCTTGCCACGAGTTGGGGGGTAGGCAAGAAGGACAAAGATAACGGGTTGCTACTGATGGTTGTCGTCGATCAGCGTAAGGCTACGCTCCGCACCGGCTATGGGGTGGAGGGATTGATACCCGACATCATAGCGTCGCACATCATTCGCGACAATATGGCTCCCCACTTTCGCGAGGGTGACTACGATGCCGGTACTATCGAGGCTCTGCAAACGGTGAATCATATCCTCACCACACAAGGGGCTACTGAAGAGTTGATGTCGAAATATGCCAATGATGAGGATACCTCAGGTGAGTCGGTCGACTTTTTCGGAATGTATAAAATATTTATCATCATCGTGTCCGCAGCGATGCTCTGCTGGTATATCGCCGTGCTTTTTGCCAATCGTCGATGCGACGACTTCGAGCGCTATCAAGCTCTCGATAAGTTGAAGATGCCGATGCTATTCGTTACATTTCTCACCTTGGGGTGCACACTATTAATCTATCTGCTCATCGCTTGGCAGATGAAGCGCTTGCGCAATAAGTCGCGAAAATGCCCCAACTGCAACCACAAGATGCGCAAACTTGATGAGGAGACCGACAATCAATATCTCACTCCTGCGCAAGACGCCGAAGAACGAATCAACGCCATAGACTACGACGTGTGGCTCTGTGACAACTGTGGCGAAACCGACGTGTTGCCCTACGTCAACCGCATGACAAGCTACACAAAGTGTCCCTATTGTGGAGCGTTGGCTTGCAACATGGTAAGTGACCGCATAGTGCGTAGTGCCACCACCAACCACGAAGGACAAGGCATGAAAGACTATGTGTGTCAGAACTGTCGCCAACGCACATCCATACCCTATATCATACCCATCATCATCGCTGCAAGCACCATCGGGCACGGCCGTGGCGGAGGTGGCTTCGGCGGAGGCGGTTTCTCCGGTGGCTCCTTTGGCGGTGGCTCTTTCGGTGGCGGTGGCGCCACCGGCAGCTGGTAAACTATTTCACTGAGAAGTAGTGGCTGTCGGGGTGGGCGAGGATGTAGCCGGTGGTCGATGATGCAGGTTGCATTGCACCATTTTCTGTCAATGCGATGCCCAGCTCGCTGTAGTGTAGCACCTTGTCGGCAAGAAATACGAGCGACTGGTCGGGTAGGGATGGATAGCCTATTGCCGGTCGAATACCTTGATAATATTGCCGCAAGAGGTTTTCGGGATTCTCTTGTGGCGAGGTTTCGTAGCCCCACAATTCACGACGTACACGCTTATGAGCTAACTCTGTGGCTGCTTCTGCCAATCGGTCGGCAAGACTTTGATATAGGATTGTCTTATAGTCATCGCCGGTGGCTTTTGATGCCGCTATTTTTTGCTCGATTGCAGCTCCCGATGTTACGGCAAACAATCCTATCCAGTCGCGCAATTCTCCATCGGCTTCAATCGGGCGGATGTAGTCGGCAAGCGCCGTGCAAGCGCTGTCTGTCGCGAGTTGTCGTGGTGTAGGTAGGGTATAGGTATTATCGTCGTGACGATACACTATATCCTCATGATGACTTCCCGCCGGCAGCAATGCGATACGTGCCGTGATGCCTTCGGAGGTGATTGTGTTTTGCCATCGGTTGAGCACCTGAGTGGCCTCTTTCCATAGCTGCATAGCCTCTGCTGCTTTTGCTCGGTTCTCTTCCGGAATAGAGGCAAGCCATTGAGCGCGACAATGGTCGCATCCGTCGATGCGCGTCAGTGAGGCAAACGAGGCATCCAATTTCCATGCGGCGAAAAATGCCCGCCAATTGATAAGCTCTCTTGCTTCGACTATGCTTATGCTTAACGTATGCACCCCGGGACATTTGGGGGCAACGATTGAATCAAAATTTAATAGTGGTCGGCGATTGCGAGCCTCTTCCATCGATAGATGTTGTCTGCTGCTGTGCGCGTGTTCGTCGCGTAACCGTTGCTGCTCGGCTCGAAGCTCGGCTATCATATCGTTGCGACTCTCCGCTGCGAGTAATCGCTGTGCCACTCCCGGCAACATCGCCGCGTCGCGAGTGTAGACCACCGAACCGCTGTAGCATGGCGCTATCTTCACTGCCGTATGCAGCGCCGATGTTGTCGCTCCGCCGATAAGTAGTGGTATCTTCAGTCCGCGCTCCTCCATCAGTCGCGCTACATGACACATCTCGTCGAGCGACGGAGTGATGAGTCCGCTCAGCCCGATGAAATCGGCATTTTCGCTAATGGCCTTTGCCACAATGTCTTCTCCAGGTATCATCACGCCCATATCTATAATTTCGTAGCCATTGCAATTCATGATTACCGACACGATGTTTTTGCCTATGTCGTGGACGTCGCCTTTCACTGTGGCTATCACCATCTTGCCGGCTGAGGAACCCCCGGCAGCTTGTTTCTCTTTTTCGATATATGGAGTGAGCCATGCTACTGCATGCTTCATGGCTCGCGCACTTTTCACTACTTGAGGAAGAAACATCTTACCTTCGCCAAACAGCTGTCCCACCTTGTTCATCCCTGCCATCAGCGGACCATCGATTACTGCAACGGCACTTCCTTGCTCGCTCATAGCATCCGGCAAGCAGGCGTCCATCCCTTCGGTGTGACCTTTGACAAGCATTCGCTCTATCTTTTCCGATGCTGAAATTTGCTCTGTCTCTATCGTAGGTGCTGCTGTTTTTGCTCCCTCTCGTTCAGCCTTTATTCGCTCGGCTATGTCAACGAGTCGTTCTGTCGCGTCGCTCCGATGGTTGAGCACCACATCTTCTATCGCTTGTCTTAGTTCTGAGGGAATTTCATCTACGGGCATCAGCGATGCGGCATTGACGATTGCCATATCCATCCCCTCTGCGATGGCGTGGTATAGGAATACGGCATGCATTGCTTCGCGCACATAGTTGTTGCCACGAAACGAGAATGATAGATTGCTCACACCGCCGCTCACTTTAGCTCCAGGCAGATTTTCTTTGATCCAACGTGTGGCTCTGATGAAGTCTACGGCGTAGTTGTTGTGAGCTTCGATGCCGGTGGCTATGGCAAGCACATTGGGGTCGAATATGATGTCGCACCCCGCAACGCCCACCTTATCGACGAGCAGACGATATGCACGTTCACACACTGCAATGCGTCGCTCATAGGTGTCGGCTTGACCCTCTTCGTCAAATGCCATCACCACCACTGCTGCACCCATCTCGCGTATTGCCCGCCCGTGGGCAATAAACGCCTCTTCGCCCTCTTTGAGGCTGATGGAGTTGACTATCGGACGGCCTTGCACATGCTTCAGTCCTTCCTCTATTGCTTCCCATTTCGATGAGTCGATCATCACCGGCACACGAGCCACCTCCGGCTCATTGCCCAATCGAGTGATAAACGAGGCGAGTTCGCGCGGAGCATCGAGCATCGCGTCGTCCATGTTGATATCTACGACCTGTGCTCCGGCCTCCACTTGAGAGCGGGCTATTTCTACCGCTTCGTCGATGCAGCCCTCTTTGATCAGTCGCAAAAATTTGCGTGAGCCAGCCACATTGCATCGCTCGCCGATATTCATGAAATTTCTTTCCGACGACACCTCCAACGGTTCTAATCCGGCTATCGTGAGCTGTTCTTTTCGTTGAGGTATGGCTCTGGGGACACATTGTCGAGCTACAGCGGCAATGGCGGCGATATGCTCCGGAGTGGTACCGCAACATCCTCCGATGATATTGATTTTGGCTGAGGCGAGTACATTGCGCAGCTTCTCTGCCATCATTTCCGGTGTCTCATCATATTCGCCCATCTCGTTTGGTAATCCGGCATTGGGATAGGCGCTTATAGCTATCGGATAGCCTTGCAGCGCATCTATGTAGCGCAACATATCATCGGCTCCAAATCCGCAGTTTAGTCCCACTGACAACGGCTCTAAATGCGCTATCGTAGCTACAAATGCATCGAGCGTTTGCCCTGATAGAGTGCGTCCGCTCTCGGTAAGTGTCACCGACAGCATCAGAGGCACTCGGCGTCCGCAGCGCTCCATAGCTCGACGCGCGGCATATCCTGCTGCTTTAGCGTTGAGGGTGTCGAATATTGTCTCGATCAGGATTGCATCTACTCCTCCGTCGATTAGTGCGCTTATTTGGTCGATATAGGTCTCTACAAGTGTGTCCCACTCCAAGCTATTTTCTCCGTCGAGCGACATTGAGAGCGATTTGCTCGTGGGACCTACGCTACCTGCTACCCATTTTATCTCTCCCGGATGAGAGCGCATATACTCGTCGGCCTCTCTACGAGCGAGTCGTGCGGCTTCGCGATTTATTTCCGACACCAATCCTTGCATCCCATAGTCGGCAAGCGAGATGGCATTGCCGTTAAATGAATCGGTCTCAATAATATCGGCTCCCGCTTCGAGATATTCACGATGTATCTTTGCGATAACTTCGGGAGCTGTCAGTACCAACAAGTCGTTACACCCCTTGAGGCGACTCTTGGCATCGGCAAACCTACTGCCTCTGAAGTCTTCCTCAGTCAGATTGCAACGTTGTATCATCGTTCCCATGGCTCCGTCGAGCGTCAATATGCGATTGCTGACAGCCTCTATCAGAGCCAACGATTGTTCTGTATATTGTAAGCCTTTGTAATCGGTGTTCATAGTCGGAAGTTTAATTGTGCAAAATTAGCAAAAAATGCCAACAAATCGGCATCTTTAGTGGAAAAATGAAAGGAAAATCTCCGGAAATAGTTTAAAATGGTTTGTTTTATCCCTTGAGTCTGCGGAATGAGAGTGCGCAAGCCACCACAGCCATGACAATCGCTACCCACAGATACCCATAATCCATTGCGATTGCCGCAATCGCAGTGTACGAGCAGGCAAATGCAGTCATCGCTCCGATGCCGCGCCCTAATCTCATGCGATAGCGCAGGCGATACACTCCCCACACGATGGCGGTGTAAGCGGCATACCACACTATATAAGCTATGCCAAGCCCTAAAAATCCCCATAGTTCCCAACCTACGATATTGAGTACCAATGATATTATCGAACTTGCCACCTCGGTGATGAGATAGATTATTCCGTCTCCGCGAGCGAGTATCACAAATCCTATACACCACGATACGGCTCGCAGTATAGTGCCTGCCATTGCCCATGTGGCGTAGGGGAGCATCACATCAAAGTCGGGTGTATATAATATCCACACTGCTACATCGCGACAGGCTATGAATATAGTGACCAATGGGAGGAGAAGCCACACAGCCATCGACATTTCGTGCGCAACAAATGTCCCGGTACGTCGCGGGTGGTCGTTGGCGCGAGTGAGTCGCGGATAATATTCCATTGCGATGGCGGTAAACACCAATCCGACATAGCGCGTCGTTATGGTCCATCCGGCTTGAAAATAGCCTACTGTGGCGGTGTCGGTGTTGTGGTTCAAGTATGCCATAAAAGCATATTGCACAAGCATCACGGTAAATGCAGATATGGTCATATAGATACCGAACACCACCATATCTTTTCCTCCCTTGATGATTGCCGCGGTCGACATCTCCGGGCGAGGTGTAGTCCACTTATACCGATAGACCATCACCCCTACAAATATAGCTGCACTATAAGCTATAATCGATGGGATGATACTATCGTCGCGCATATAGTAGAATAGGGGTATCGATACGGCAAGACCGCTTGCAAGCCCCCACATCGATGATTTGGCTACTCGTTTGAGCCGCTCTGTCCCTTGCAGGATGGCTTGCTCACCGCACACTACCGAGTTAAACAATATGGCTGCCGATAGAGCTATAAATCCCCATGTGTGTTCGTCGTTGCCAAATGTCCATTGGCTAAGTAACGGAGCAAACGCTATTGAGAACAATGCCCCGACAAGTCCGAGCCACAACGACCATCGGCGCACTATGAGTATGGCTCTCCGTTGTAGCGACTCGCTTTCGGCTCCTGCCACCTCTCGAACCGCACTGCTACGGATGCCGAGCTGGGTGAGTGATGAAATCATATCGATGGCTGTATTATAAAGTCCGAAAAGCCCTACACCGACAGCTCCGATCCATATCGCCACCAACTTGGTGCGTACAATAGAGCATAAGATACCTGTCATTTGCACTCCGCCGAAGATGCCGACAGCTTTTAGTACAGATGTGGATAGGGCTGATTTCGGTCGTTTTGTTTCCATCGGCGGCTATTTTACCCACTGCTCGGGATTGAGTTTCACTTTCTCTTTGCGTATCTCGAAGTGCATTATGCTGCGATTGTCATCATCCGGATCGGCAAACACTCGACCTATCGTTTGATTGGCCTTGACAGTGTCGCCGGTTTTTACCATGATGTCGCCGAGGTTGGCATATATTGAGATATATTTTCCGTGGCGTATCATCACGATGGTGTTGAATCCGGGCTGACGGAATATCGCCGATACTTTGCCGGCAAAGATGGCGCGAGCCGTTCCGCCGGCAGCTACTTCGATGTCGATACCGCCATTGTCGGTTTGCACATAGGGTAGGTCGGCATGGCGTTGGCGGCCGAAGCGACGAACTATCTTATATTTACCGGTGACAGGGAATAGCAATCGGCCTTTGTTGCTCTCGAAGCTACCGGTCAGTTTGCGGTCGGCATCTGCCGATTGGAAATCAGACTTTGGCGATTGACTCTTTTGCTCTTTTTTCTTTTGTTCCGAAGGCTTGTCTTGCTTCTTTTTATCATCTTTCTTCGGTTCTTCTTTCTTGTCTTGCTTCTTCTGTTTGTCTTTTTCTGCTTGTTCTGCTGCAAGTTGACGCTCGCGCTCGGCGGCTTCTTTTTTGCGACGCTCTTCGGCAAGTTGCTGCTCGCGTTTGCGCTGCTCCTCTTCTGCCTTACGTTGCTGTTCGGCTATGAGTCGATCGAGCTCTCGGTCGAGCGCTTTGGCTTCTTTCTCTTTCTCTTTGAGTATTGCGCGTAGCGATTTCTCTTCTTTCTTCAGGTTGGCAACGAGTGTTTCGGTCTCTTTCTGCTTGCTTGCAAGCTCTCTCCGAGCCACATTCATCTGTATGAGCGAATGATTCTTATCATCGTGCATTTGGCTTAGTCGAGACCTCTGTCCCTCCAATTGCTGCTGCACTTCGGCTATCTCCTCGCTCTTGCGCGCGCGCCATCGTGAGAATTGCTGTAGATAGCGCATCCGTCGATAGGCTTGGGTGAACGATTCCGATGAGAATATAAATGCCAACTTGCTCATTGAGCCTTGGCGCGACTGCATTTTGCGCACGGCTGCGGCATATTTGTTGCGCATTGCGGTCAGTTGATTGTCGAGCTCGGCTATCGAGTCGTTCAATACCCTGATACCTCGGTTGATGGAGTCCACCTGTGCTTGAAGTTGCTTTATCGAGCGGTCGCTTTCTCGCATATCGGCTTCAAGGCGATTGAGTTGGTTGAGCGATTTGCGCGCCTTCTTTTTGTTTTCTTCAATTTCTTTGGATGTGCGCTTTATCTCTTGCGTAGTCTTTTGTCGCTCGCGCTTCACGCTTTTCACGTTGCGAGCCTCTATCGGCATTGCCGATAGCATGATGGCGGTTAATATGAGTATGAAAAGTCGCTTCATCCTTCCGAGGGTTTATTCGGTCACTGCTTTTAATACTTTATTCAACGGCAATCGGGTATAGCCTTTGGGGGCTTGCCATTCGTTAACTACTTCGGTGTCCCACGATGCGCTACCGAGATTCCACACCAACGCAGCTTCAATATTGCGGTCGCCTTTGTTGACGCTGATGTCGGTCTTTCGCGCAAACGCTCCTGCCGGTGTGGTCTGATGTTCGGTGTATTCGCAAGTCACCAATACACTTTCGTCGGTGGTATATGCCACTAAGCGATCGATTAGATTCGTCGCCGAAAAGCGGAATCCGTAGTTTATCCCTGCCGGGGTGGTGCGCGGTATCAGATTCCACGATTTGCCATCGGTGTTGACAAGCGAGAATGATTTGATGTCGCTTCGCTCAAGGCGGTTGTCGCCTATCAGAAACGCTCGTCCGAGCATTATGTCTTGCAGATTGCCGAGCGTGAGCGGAAAATTCCCTTTTATCTCCGACAAACTCTCAGAAATATACAATTTTTTCAACTTATAGGTAGCATGGATTGAATCTTGATCCACATATAGTTGCGCTACCTCCATTCCGAATACACGAAATGAGATATAAATGCTTTCATCTTTCACCATTCGCGCACGGCCCGAAACCGACATCGACGACGGGCTCTTCAATTCTACTTTCACAGGCATCGTCACGTCGTGCCACTCTTTGCAACTGTCGACCATATTGTTGTAGCTCTCGGTAGCGTCGGTTACAACAGCCTCATAGTCTGCGATTGTCTGCTTCGAGGAGCGACACCCGGTGGTAAGCAAGATTGCTACGATACCAATGATGTATTTTGTATATCTGCTCATTATTATCATTTACTTGAAAAAATAGGTCTTATGCTTTACTTTTCTTTGCAGCAACTCTGAGTCGGGTTTTATTTCGATGGCTCGTTCCCAATATTCGAGAGCTTGCTCCGGCTCGCCGTTCATGAAATAAATGTCGCCGGCGTGTTCCCACAATTCTGCCGAATTACTGTCCTCCTCGCTCTGCATTGCGCGGTCGATATATTCCTTAGCCCTTGCGTAGTCTTTTTTCTTAAACATTATCCATGCGTAAGTGTCGAGCGAGTTGGCATTTTCCGGCTCTTTTTCTATCGTGATGGCACTCATCGCTTCGGCTTTGTCCAAGTCGCGACCCTCTACCGATAGATAGTAGGCATAGTTGTTGAGTGTAAGTAGATTGTCGGGATTGACGCGCAAAGCTTTTTCGTAGTATGTATATGCACTGTCTTTCTGCTCCATTTGCGAGTATGCATCGCCGATGGTTCCTAATATCGACGACACAGACTCATAGTCGGTAGAGTCGGCATACTCCAACGATTTATGAAGTTTCTTCAATGCGTTTGGATAATCCTCTATCGACATATAGCAACTCCCCTCGATAAGATATATAGTTGAGTGCTCTGGGAAGTAGCGTAGTGCGCGTTCTCCGGTCTCGATGGCTCGTTGATAGTCGTCAGATTGCATATACAATCCCATCAATGCTCGCCATCTATCTTCGCTCGACGGATTCATGTCGATGACGATTCCGGCCTGCTCGGCGGCTCGAGGATAGTCTTTGATTGCGATGAGATAAGAGCAGTAGAGGTCGTGTATGTCGGCTTCATGGGGATGTTGCTCCAACAATACTGAAAACAACCCTTCTATGCGATCATGTTGTGTCGAGTCGGTGTATAGCTCGCGGATATAGCCTGTGAGCAGTTGCAATTTGGCATCAAGTTCGAGCGATTCGAGTTTGAGTGCGTGAAACACCTCTCTATCATATCCCGTGCTGTCCCCGACTTCATGATAGTAATTGGCTCTGGCATAGAATGCGGCGCCATTGGTCGAGTCGAGTTCACATGCTTTATTATAGTAGTTGAGAGCGTTGTCGTTTTTGCCTAATAGAGAGTATAGGTCGGCTGCAAATATATGATACTGCGAACTTGTAGGCGACGAGGCAAGCAATTCGTCGATTTCGCCAAGTATGTTGGCTGTATCTTTCATTGCATAGTAATTGCGTATCTTATGAGTCGACAATTCAATCATCTTGCCTTCGGCTCGTTCTATACGATTGATAATATCGATCGATTTGAGCAAATCGGCTGTGTCGGTGGTTGCACTCAACGCTTCGGCATATTTCAGTGCCATCTCCGATTTGGTAGGGTAGATGGAATCGAGCGCATGCCACACACGCAACGCCTCATCTCTGCGCCCCATTCTATTGTTGAGATTGCCATAGAAATAACTTGAATATAAGTCGCCCGGTTGCGCATCAAAGTGCCGCTTGGCCATCTCATAGCCTCGCGAAAACAATATCGAATCTTGGCCGGCCATAGCCAATTTATAGAAGCCTGTCAAGAACCCTACGTCTGTATTGGTCGTGTCAAGCTCATACGCGCGATTCAGTAGTTCGAAGTAGGCATCTTCGTTACCGAGAGCATTCTGACGCAGTGCTTCCATATAGATATAGTCGGCCTTGCGTTCGTCTACTCCCTCCGCCCAATTGTCGGTTGCTTTGGTATCCATAGCCATGGCGAGCAGGGATACGATGCCTCCGAAAAATAATATTTGCTTAAAAAATGCTTTCACTGAGTCGCTATTTTACACCGGTATGACCAAAACCGCCTTCTCCGCGCTCAGTGTCTTCGAGCGTGTCCACTTGTTCCCATTCGGCCGGAGTGTAGCGATTGAATACCATCTGACATATTCTTTCGCCGTTTTCCACTACAAATGGCTCTTTCGATAGATTGATAAGAATCACTCCGATTTCTCCGCGATAGTCGGCATCGATTGTGCCGGGTGTGTTCACAAGCGAGATGCCCTTCTTTAACGCCAATCCGCTACGCGGACGCAACTGACATTCATAGCCTTCCGGAATTTCTACATATAGCCCGGTAGGTATCAAAGCGCGTTCCATTGGGGCTATCGTTATCGGCTCGTTGAGTGATGCTCTTACGTCCATTCCGGCAGCTCCCGATGTGCCATATTCGGGTAATTGATTGTTTGATCGATTGATTACTCTTACTTTTATCTTTTCCATATTCGGTATCTTCTTTGTCTTAGAAATATAATATTCTCGCGAAAATACGTAATTTCTGCCACAAACTATCAATTTTTACCCTAAAATATCCTAACGAATTGAATTGTTGATTTCTTTGGCTTCGATTGATAGCTCAAGTATCTTTTCGCCCGAAGTGTCATAATAGTAATAGTTCAGTACCAACCCGAGCAATTCCCAGTCGCGCAATATTATCGGCGTAGAGCGATACACCTCTTTCAGTGAGGCTACTATCGTTTTTCTGATTTCAGCCTCTACTTTATCGGTTATCTCTACCGGGAGGGTCGACAGGGTATAGATATAGTCGACAGTGCCATGCGATGTGTCGATGTCGGTAAAAGTGGTATATTCGTCCAACTCCATTGGTAGCAAGGGCTTGTTGCTTGCGTAGATGTAGTCCAAATAAAACTCTTTTGAGTATAGTGACTCATCAGTCTTTTTCCCATCAATGCGATCCGACACTTCGCAGAGGTCGTCGTTAGAGATGGCTATCGAGCGAACACGAGTGCCGTTGCCGTCTCGATAGATTACCTCGTAGTTCAGTCCCATGGTGCGAATTTGCTCGGTTGTCAATCCTACGTCGGTTTTGAATGGGGCTACAAAGTTTGCCGCCATTAGCTTTGGCGACACTACGGCCTCCGATGCTTTTACGATTTTATCGTAGGGTGGGGTGAGCGTACACACCACGGTTGCTTTCGAGTCGGCATAATTCACGGCGTCTAACGTGCCCATCGCCACTCGCATTGGCAGTTGCTTCTCCAGTGATTCTATACTTTGAGCAAATTGCTCATTAAGTCTCTGTTTCTCGCTCTTACATCCGGCAAGTAAGAGCACTGCAACGACTGCGATACAAAGATGTAGTTTCATTCTCTATTGTTGTTTGATGGCTTTGAGCGCTTGTGCAAGTTGATCGGGGCATGAGGTAGGCTTACTCTTGCAAGTGATACCATCCAATCGCTCAATCACATCGTCGATTGCCTGTCCTTTCACCAATGATGCTATCCCTTTAAGATTGCCGTTGCACCCATTGTGAAACTCGACATCTACTATCTTGCCTGCTTCCACCTCTATATTTATCGATGTGCTGCAAGTTCCCTTGGTTTGATAATTATACTTCATAATCTATTGCTTTATTGACTTGTTGAGTATCACAAAAGTACATAAAATCAGATACCATTGCAAATAAAAAACACTAAGGCTATCTCACGACAGCCTTAGATAGTGTAGACCTTAAAAATCTAATCCTATGAAAAAACTATTTCAAAGTTACGGCGATTGATTTGTCTCTCCAAATCCTAACCACCACTATTAGCGATAATTAACGCAAATTATCTTAATAAAGGCGCTCTGCTTATTTTACCTTGAAAAAGGTTGGTGGATTGGGTGATTATTCTTACCTTTATGTCCTATTTGTAACATATTGTTAGATATGGCAAAATTTCAAGTAAATATTCTCGGATGCGGCTCGGCTACACCATCTTTGCGTCACAATCCGCAGTGTCAGGTTATCGATTTTCGCGACAATCTGATGATGATTGATTGCGGTGAAGGTGCGCAATTGATGATGCGGCGTATGAGCTTGAAATATTCTCGCCTCAATCATATATTTATTTCACATCTCCATGGCGACCATTGCTTTGGTTTGCCGGGGCTGCTTTCTACTTTGGCATTGCATGGGCGTGGTGGGACTGTCACTGTCCACATCTTCGAGCAGGGAGCAAAGATTTTCGGCTCGATGCTCGAATATTTCTGTCGTGATATGCCCTACGACATCAAGTTTAATATCATACGCCCTCAAGAGGCTGTAATCTACGAAGACGACGCTATCGAAGTGTCGACATTTCCGCTCTACCATCGTGTGCCCTGCGTTGGCTTTATATTCCGCGAGAAGGAGAAGCCTCGCCATCTGATATCGGATATGGTCAAGTTCTACAACGTCCCTGTGCGTCAACTGCACGACATCAAGCATGGAGCCGACTTTATCACCCCCGATGGGGTAGTGGTGCCTAATGCAAGGCTCACTACTGCTGCCGACCCATCGATAAGTTATGCCTACTGTTCCGACACTATGTTCGACCCTCGTGTGGCAGAAGCGGTCAAGGGCGTAGACACAATATATCACGAAGCCACCTACGACAGCTCCTTGGCTCAACGTGCGCGCGAACGAGGTCACGCCACAGCCGAAGAAGCCGGGCGCATTGCCGCGATGGCCGGTGCCAATCGACTCATAATAGGCCATTACTCAAAGCGCTATCTCACCGAAACTCAGCTTCTTGCCGAGGCTTCCGCGCAGTTTCCCAACGTCATTGCTGCCAACGAAGGACTTAAAATAGATTTATTATGATACTCGATACTCCCTATGTTTCCGACGATGATATTCGCTTCATGCGAGCCGCTCTCGACGAGGCACGTCAGGCTTTCGATGCCGACGAAGTGCCCATCGGTGCCGTTGTGGTGTGCAAAGGTCGCATCGTCGGACGCGGACACAATCTCACCGAAGCGCTCTCCGACGTCACAGCCCATGCCGAAATGCAAGCCATCACGGCGGCCGTCAACTCATTAGGCGGAAAATATCTCCCCGAATGTACGCTCTACGTCACCGTAGAGCCATGCTTGATGTGCGCCGGAGCCATCGGGTGGAGTCAGATACGGCGCATCGTCTATGGCGCCTCCGACCAAAAACGCGGTTACACCACATTCACGTCGCGTCCCCCTTTCCACCCAAAGGCCGTAATCACATCGGGCGTGTTGGCCGATGAAGCTGCCGCTTTGATGAAAACATTTTTCTCTCGAAAACGTTAACCTAATAAATATGGAATTTCTCGAACAATACAATCTGCTCGGCCTTATCATCGGCATCAGCACCTTTTTGGTCATCGGCATCTTTCACCCCATCGTGATAAAGTGTGAATACTATTTCGGCACACGTTGCTGGTGGTGGTTTCTACTGCTCGGGTTGCTTTGCGTCGTACTCTCGCTCATCTCCTCCAACGTACTGATTTCTACATTGCTCGGAGTCGTTGCATTCTCATCATTCTGGACTATCAAAGAGATATTCGACCAGCAGGAGCGCGTCAGAAAAGGTTGGTTTCCGCGCAATCCGCGACGTCGCTACCCGTGGGACAAAGAGTGACTCGCCGAGCGATATTCGTGCGATAACTTGCATTGACAGATTATTTTGTGTAATTTTACCGAGCAAAATTGTGCGCTAATGACACGACGTCGCCTCATATCCCTCTTTTTTGTGCTTGCAGTGCTTTTCAGTGCTGCAGCCAATTCCGTATGGGAAGAGGTTCCCACCTCTCAGGCGGCATTAGAGCGCGTCGAAGCCGAAGGCATCGACATCAACACTCGTGACGGATATATCTACATCACCACATCACGCCCCGCGACGGTCAAAATCTTCTCAATCTTAGGCCAGTTAATCTCCCAAGAAAACATTCCGACAGGCACCCATCGCCTCCACCTCGACTCAAGAGGCATCTATATCCTCAAAGTCGGCTCCATCACCCGCCGCATCACCCTCTAATCCCCTATAATATTTGTAATATTTATAGTCACTAAAGCCACGATCCTCCACTCTAAATAACAAGGTCGGCCCGGCACCACGCCAAGCCGACCTTAATCATATCTTCAGTCATTTTTACTTCACAAGCACCTTAGCCGAAGCCTTGCTGCCATCGGCGTAAGTAGCGACCACTACATAAAGACCGGTAGCCAAATCATCAGCTTCGATAGCGTCGCCGTCGATAGAGCTTGTCATCACTCCGGTCACGTTATACACCTCAATCTTCACAGCGCCTGCGGCTGAGAACGTCGAGCCGTTAGCCTCGATGCCGTTGTTTTTATCCGCAACCACATCTTCGATGCCGCTTTGATTCGGATCTTCGTAATATAGATATGGCGCAGCGTCCGATTCCGCATTCCACGGATTCTCAGCATCCGTACCATATTTGAATCCAAGACCTTCAAAGAACACCTTGCCTACCTCTGATGTCGCAATCGTTGCACCTTCGGTAGTCGTATTATCATCCGAAATCGTTGCGTCCACGATAGTCAATCCCTCTACCACATAATTGTTGGCAAGACCGGCTTCTGCTTCCGGAACGATATCAGTATCCCATTGTGCATCCTTAAGGTCGGCGTCATAGCGCGAGTATCCCACGATACGATGTGCCGTTTCAGCCTCTCCGCCTTCGATTGTGATGCTCTTCAGCGCCACAACATTGTTGGTGATTACACCTTCAGTGGCAGCAAATGTTGGCTCAAGCCGGCCGACTACACCACCCACGGCATACCCGTCCCATGTATCAGCCGATGTTGCAGTCAACTCGCCTTCCACATAGCAGCGGCTGATACCGCCTCGGCTATCTGTACCGACCACGCCGCCTATCTTATGGCTTCCTACGATAGCCATATTCACGTGGCAGTCTGTGATTGCACAGCCTGTTCCCGACTGTCCGGTGATACCACCGATTACGCCATTGGCATATATGCTTCCTTGTGTCGCGCAAGCCGTTATTATGACCGATGTCCCGGTTGCACCGGCAATACCGCCGACATTGATGCCGGATGGAGCGTTGATAGTCAAGCCGATTACAGAACACTCGGTGATAGTCGTGTTGAGATATGCCACACCTACAAGACCACCTATCGAAGCCCCGGTATCATCGCCCTCGATTGTCACATCTTTAACGTGTATATCCGAGATGGTCGCTGATGTAGCATTAGCCACAAGAACACCGGCCTCATACGCATCTGCCGACACTTCAATCGTCACATTCTCTATATTCAAATCCCTTATCACAGCGCCCTCATCGGTCATCGCGAAAATACCCGCGCCGCCATTATTGTCCGCGATATAGAGATTACTGATTGTGTAGTTGTCGCCATCGAACACACCATTAAACATTGGCACTGCCGACCACACGCCGTAGTCGCTCATGTCGATGTCGTTCACCACCACGTAGTGAGCGTCGGTGTCGCGTGCCACCATTGCCAAGTCGCCCGCGCTGGCTATCTGATAAGGATTGGCTTCAGAGCCGTCGCCGCCGGCAAACATTGCAAACGGCAACTCTTCCAACATTATCGTTATTTCTTCGGTCGAGCTGTTCAAGAACGGCATAAACAACTTCATCTCGTTGGTGCCAAGACCTACTATCGATGAGTAGCCCAAGTCGCCGATACCATCGGCATCCTCTTGATATGTGACTACTGCCGTGCCATCCTCTTGCACCACACGTATCTCATCCATCAACACCGACGTTCCGGCTTGGTTGTGGCTGAGGATAAACATATATTCGCGCTTCTGGTCTGTGTTAAACAGATAAGGATTGAGCACCTCGCCCATCACAAGAGGAACCCAATTCTGGAATCCCGTGCCTACATTTATCCAATCGATATTTTCCACTTCGCCGGCTGTGTTCACCCATGCGTAGCCCACCATATAGTTCTCATCTATCAACTCTGCTTGCGGCAATCCTATCACATATTGATATGAGTCACCCACCTGATAGCGGTCGATATTGGTCGAAATAGCATACCCGTCTACAGCGCTGCCGAATGTAGTGACAGTCTGACACGAGGGCACGTCAACAGTCCACATCGTGGCCCCGTCGGCGCTCAAAAATGCCATCTGGCTCTCCTTGCCCGGGATGTCATACAGCTTAAACCAATCGCTCACGTCGTCGGCTATCGTAGCCACCTTGTTGCCATTGAGGTCATACACATCAAAGCCTATGCTCTCAGAGTCGCTGGTGATATCCATCGTAGAGTGCGCTACCACGATATTATATTCATCCTCATCGTTCCAGAACATGCGAGTGAAATCATTATAGCCATACAAGCCAACGCCAAACTGCGTCACATAGCCACTCTCTACGGGCACCGGGATCTTTATCGTGTTTATCGCGGCAAAATTTTCATCATACACCGTTATTGCAAAATTATTCTCCTCCGTGATAACCATGTCGTATGGCGGTTCGTATGATTCCGGCGCCATATATGCTTCGTCATATTGCGACACTACGTAATACAACGAGCCGTCCAACTCATACACATTCAGCACACTGCCGTTTTGATACTCTGCCAATGTCGATGGTATCTCAAACGTGTGTTTCAACACTCCGCTGGGTGCGCTGATCGTAGCCTTTTTATACACATCATAGCAAGTTATCTTCTCATTGTTGTCGTTGGTCGCTGTGCGGCTCAATACTGCCACATAGTCTGTGCTATAACCGGTGTTGTAGGGCACAAGGTCCAAATATCCCTCGTAGCTCGTCTCTCTCTGCTCGCCTGTGGCGATGTCATAGATATAAGTTACAAACGATGTCACACCCGGCTCATGCACGATATGGATTGTCACCGGCAACTCTTCATTCGACGACTTGGTGTCGAAAAAGCGGTTTGTCACTGTGGTGCCGATATTGATTTGATTGACATTAGTCCCATCCGGGATTTCCACCGTAAACTCTCCCTTCTTCTCGCCGTTCATGTCATAGAGCGTCACTTCCGACTTTGTGTAGTAATTATTCAAGGTCGTCGACTCGGTCTTCTGCTGCAGAGCTATCCACTCCTCGCCATTCGGCCCTGTCACAAACGAATACTCTTGGCTCGGCCCCAGCGTCGTCGAGTAAGTACTCATCTTAGGCGTTTCCACCGGGCGTTGCATCGCCGGAGCCGACTTCCATTGTCTCTCCGTCGGGATCAAAAACTTTGTAGCCACATTGTCAAAGCGAGCTATCTTCTCCGATGCCCCATAGGCACTCATCGTCATAGCAACCGCCATCGTAGCCAATACCACTTTGCGTAATGATTTTTTCATTTAATATTGATTTGGTTAATAATTCATTCTGTTAGGATTATGACGGAGCAAAAGTACACAAATTCGCCTACATAGCCAAGAAAATATATCCCAATCTACGTATTATCTCAAAAAAAAAATGCGACAGATATTGATGCATTATCTCAAAAAATCGTATCTTTGTCGATACCTAACGCAACAATCCTTCGATGAAACTGAAATATTTAATACCATTACTAATCTTCATTTTCAGTGGCAACGCCATGGCCACATCTATTGAGCCGATGCTTGAGGCCTTAGACCAAGTTCTCGACAGTGCCGACTTTTTCACCGCGCGTCGCCAAGAGCGCATCGACCGCCTCATGTCCGATCGCGCCATGGTGCTCCACGACAAATCCCGCCTCTACGACGTCGATCGTCGATTGGCCGACGAATATCGCTCGTTTATGTGCGACTCCGCTTCGCGCTATATGGGCGAATGTATCACTTTGGCAAAAGCGATGGGCAACGTTTCTTACGAAAACGACTCTAAAATCCGACTCTCCTATCATCTCGCCTCATCGGGCATCTATGAAGTATCGCTCGACCTCTTGCGCTCCGTTTCTCGCTCTGACCTCACCCCCTCGCAGCTCATCGACTACTATGTAGCCATGGATCACGTCTATGGCGAGATGTCCATCAGTAAATATTCCGGGCAGTTCCCGCTCCTCGACTATGCCGGCAAGTCGCAAGCCTACAAAGATTCTATCCATGCCCTTATTGACCCTGCTCATCCTCGTGCGCTCGAAATGGCCGAAAACAGCTATCGCGATGCTCACGACTTCGATCGCGCTCTTGCAATCAACAACACACGCCTATCGCTCACTCGGCAGGGCACTCCACAATACGCTCTTGTTATGTTCCAGCGTTCGCTTGTCGACAATCAGGAGGGCGACACTATCGGTGAAATGCAATGCCTTTGCCTTTCGGCCATGACCGACATCCGCCTTGCCACCAAAGACCACGCTTCTCTCTGGCATCTTGCGCGTCTGCTCATGAATCGTGGCGACCTCGAACGCGCCAACCGCTATATGCGATTCTCTTGGGCGGAAACAAATTTCTATAATTCTCCTTTGCGCAACCTTCAAAGCTCCTATATTCAGTCGCTTATCGAGTCGCAATATCAAGAGCAGATTCTGGCATCCAACAGCAAGCTGAAGGTCTTCGTTTGGATTGTGTCGGCTCTCGTCGTCCTGCTTCTCGTCGCGTTTATCTATATATGGCGTCAGAAACGGAAAGTCGACACTGCTCACCATCGCCTGCAAGAAGTCAATTTAAGGCTCAATCAGCTAAATGGCGAGCTCAACAACCTCAACCATGAACTTGCCACCACCAATGCTCTTCTATCCGAGTCCGACTCGATCAAGGAGGTATATATATCGCGATTCATTCGTCTATGCTCCGAGTATGTCGACCGCCTCGACAAGTTGCGTGTCACTGTCAACAAGAAGCTCGCCACCGGCAAGACGGCCGAAGTCGTAAAGCTCACACGCACCACCGACATCACCGACGAAGCTGTCGCTATGCTCTACGAAAACTTCGACACTGCATTCCTCCACATTTTCCCCGACTTTGTGGCAAAGTTCAACGACCTGCTTCTCGACGACGAACGTATTATTCTCAAAAACGACGAACTGCTCAACACCGAACTGCGCATTTTCGCACTCATCCGACTCGGTTTCTCCGACAGCTCGCAGATTGCCGAATTCCTTCGCTATTCGGTCAACACGATCTACAACTATCGAGCCAAAGTCAAGAATCGAGCTAAGGTAAATCGTGCCGATTTCGAAGATTTGGTGTGCAAAATCCGCTGATTCTGCCCCCTATTCATCCACTTTTTTTGACCCCTCTAAAAAGGCTTTCTGCCTGAATATTAATTATATAACACTTGTGCGTATCCGTATTTTTATCCCACGAAAAATTATGAGTAAAGATTTTCTATAATTTTGTATATTGAGATAAGTCTGTCAATACCATGGACACTCCTTTTTAGGAGCAAATCTCACCAACTTGAATTTGTAAAAAAACATCAAACCTAAAAAAACATTTACTAACTAAAACTTAAATGCATGAAAAAAATGAACAGTAGTCATTGGCATTTTCGCGGCGTCCTTTTCGCCTTGCTTGCCTTGACGTTTTCATTGAGTGCTTATGCACAGCAAATCACAGTGCATGGTGTCGTTACCGATCCTTCGGGCGAACCCCTCATCGGCGCAAGCGTCGCTGAAGAAGCTAAGCCCGCCAACGGTACTGCTACCGACATCGATGGTAACTTTACCATTAACGTTCCGCAAGGAGCAAAACTCAAATTCTCTTATGTGGGCTACACCTCTAAGTCAGTTGCTGCTCAGCCTACTATGAATGTCGTTCTTAGCGAAGACGAGCAGTTGCTCGAAGAAGTGGTGGTTATCGGCTACGGCTCGGTAAAGCGTAAAGACGTCACCACTGCTATCTCTTCTGTATCTACAGCCGACATCGACCGCCGTCCCATCATCTCGGCTGGACAAGCTATCCAAGGTCGTGCAGCCGGTGTTTCTGTAATATCTCCTTCAGGTCAACCCGGTGGCGACCTCTCTATTCGTGTGCGCGGTACCACATCTTTCAATGGTAGCAACGACCCGCTTTATGTCGTTGATGGCGTCCCCGTTGATAACATCAACTTCCTTTCTCCAAACGATATCGCTGACATGCAGATTCTTAAAGATGCATCTTCGGCCGCTATCTATGGTAGCCGTGCGGCTAATGGTGTTGTACTTATCACCACTAAAGCAGGTCTCGACAGCCAAAAGGCTAAAGTGACTTTGAACGCTCAAGTGGGTATCACTCACGTCGCCAAGAAAGTCGATGTGCTCAATTCGGCGCAATACAAAGAGCTTCAAGACGAAATAGGTCTTATCAACCTTCCTGAAGGTTTGCCCGACCAAACCGACTGGTTTGATGAAGCTTACACTACCGGTAACACTCAAAACTATCAAGTCGCTATTTCTAATGGTAACGACATGATGAAATACTATCTCTCTGCCGGTTATCAACGCGAAAAAGGTATCCTTGATGTATCTTATTTCCAACGCTACAACTTCCGCGCTTCTGTTGAAGGTAAAGTGCGCCCGTGGTTGTCGGTCAACGCCAACATCTCTTATGCCGACTATTCAAGCAATGGCGCCGGTGCTATGGGTACCGGTTCCGGTCGTGGTGGTACAGTCCTTTCTGTTATCAATACTCCCACCTATGCTCCGATTTGGGATCCCTTGAACCCGGGACAATACTACAACAACTTCTATGGTATTGCTAACATTACCAACCCTCGCGAAAATATGTCGCGTGCCGAAAACGACAAGTCTAAAGAAAATCGTTTGATTGCTTCCGGTCAACTCCTTTTCAACATTATCAAGGGCTTGACTTTCCGCTCACAGTTCACTCTCGACCGTCGTAGTGGCGTTTCTACTTCGTTCCTCGACCCGATTAAGAGCGATTATGGTCGTACTCAGCATGGTACTGCGTCCGACAGCCGCAACACCAACACATTATTAATATGGGATAACGTTGCCAACTACAACTTCTCTATCCTTAAAAATAATTTTGATGTGATGCTCGGTAGCTCTTGGACCGATTCTGACTATACCAATAACTGGATCAATGGTTCTCACTTCCGTAATGGCGATATCCAAACACTCAACGCGGCCAACAAGATCTCTTGGACCGGTACCGGTTCCGGTGCTTCTCAATGGGGTATACTCTCTTTCTTCGGACGCGTTCAGTACAACTACGACTCTAAATACCTCCTCACGGCTAATATGCGTGTCGATGGTTCTTCTCGCTTGCATCCCGACTATCGTTGGGGAGTGTTCCCTTCATTCTCCGGTGCTTGGCGCATTTCGTCTGAAGAATTTATGGAATCTACTCGCGATTGGCTCGACGACTTGAAGATTCGTGTCGGTTGGGGTAAGACTGGTAACCAAGGTGGTATCAGCGACTACGCTTATCTACAGCGTTATAGCATCAACCGTGTCGACTGGACTGTCGAAGGACAGGAAAATGCTGTGCCCACTATCACTCCGTCAAATCTTCGTACTAAGGACCTCAAGTGGGAAACAACCACTCAGACCAACCTCGGTTTTGATATCACTACGTTCAACAATCGACTCATCTTCAACTTCGATGTTTATTACAAAAAGACTTCTGATATGTTGATGTGGGTATCGCTTCCCGCGTCCGGTAGCTCGGTTGCTTCAAGCATCCAACGCAACGAAGGCGAAATGGAAAACAAGGGTCTCGAATTCAATATCCACTCGGTTAACTTCCAAGGTGACTTCGAATGGACTACCGACTTCAATATGTCGTTCAATAAGAATAAGCTCACTAAGCTCGCCCTCCAAAAGATATACACCACTGCAACGACCTCTGAAGTGGTTAATGAAGCTGTCGTTCGCAACGAAGAAGGTCGCGCTCTTGGTGGTTTCTATGGATATATCAGCGATGGCGTTGATCCCGAAACCGGTGAGTTGATGTATCGTGATATTAATGGTGATGGTCGTATTTCTACCTCCGACCGTACTTATATCGGTGATCCCAACCCCGACTTTACGTTCGGTTTGACCAACAATTTCTCTTATAAGAACTTCACCCTCAGCATCTTCTTGCAAGGTTCATATGGTAATGACGTATTCAACGCTTCTCGTATGGAAACTGAAGGTATGTATGATGGTAAGAACCAATCTACTCGCGTACTCAGCCGTTGGAGAATCCCCGGACAAATCACCGACGTGCCTAAGGCCGGTTTCGATATGAAAAACTCTACTTACTTCATAGAAGATGGTAGCTACCTCCGCGTTAAAGATATTTCGCTCAGCTACAACATCACTTCTAAGGCGCTCCGCAAGCTCGGTATCTCGAAGCTAATGCCTTACTTCACTGCTACCAATCTCCTCACTTGGACCAACTATTCAGGTCAAGACCCTGAAGTTAACCAATGGGGCAACTCTGGTGCCGTGCAAGGTATCGACTGGGGTACTTATCCTCACTGCAAGTCGTATGTATTTGGTATAAATGTTGAATTTTAATTGAATCGTCCATTATGAAAAAATATATAATTGGCGGACTGGCTTCTGTGATGCTCCTTGGAGTTTCATCTTGTTCGCTACAATATGATCCGGTCGACACTTATTCTGACGTAACTGAGGGTGTCACCGAAGAAGGTAATGAGGCTACTTTCCGCGACCAAGCGGCTGTCGAAAGCTACTTGCTCGGAATGTACAACAAGCTCAAAGATCGTCAGGAACACTGGTATCTCGACAAGCTCTTGATTGCCGAGTGTCACTCCGACAATGCTTATGCCGGCACTACAGGTGCAGAAGTGGTGCCTTATGAAACTAACCAAATCGAAGGATCTAACTCGGTTCTTAAGCGCGACTGGGATCGTTTCCTCGAAGATGTGGGTTATGCCAACCTACTTATCAATCGTATCGATGAGGTTTCGATGGATTCGTCTACTAAAGAAAGCATTCGTGCTCAAGCCATTATTTTCCGCTCTTTGATTTTCTTCGATATGGTACGCCTGTGGGGTGATATTCCTTGTGTTACCGAAATTGCCGACGACATTACGGCTGAAAACATCGAAGAAGTTTACGAGGCTTACTTCCCCGATCAGCTCGACGAAGAGAGTGTCTACAAGAAGATTGAAGAAGACCTACTTGCGGCTATTAAGTATGCTCCCGATGGCTCTGCCGACAAGACTCGTCTTTCTAAGGATGTGGCTTATGCTCTTCTCGCTAAGGTGTATGCCGAAAAGCCTATCCAAGACTATACTAAGGTGATTCAATACGTTGACCTCCTTACGGCTAACGGTTACACTCTCAATGACAACTATGGCGACATCTGGGAGCTTAAGTATGAAGGCGAAGACCATGTAGCAAGTAAGACCAACGTTCCTCTCGACTTATTGCAACGCAACACTAAGGAATCTATCCTTGAAGCACAATACACTGCAGCCAATGGTACTTGGGCTTCATGGATGTTCGGTCGCGACGAAATGGATTGGGATTCTAACTATTCGTGGGCCAAGTGGGTGACTCCTTCTCGCGATATCATTAATGCTTTCCTCACTGCCGGCGACAATGTGCGTTATCAACAATGCGTTGTTTGGCGCAGCTGTGCATGGAGCAACTATTATCCTTCCGACAATTACGCTTTCATGTATAAGTGTCGTGCTAAGGTCAATAGCATCATTTATCTTCGCTATGCCGACCTCCTTCTCCTTAAGGCTGAAGCTAAGTTGATGACCGGCGACCTCTCCGGTGCTGCTGACATCATCGACCAAGTGCGTAATCGCGTCGGTCTCGGCAAGTTGGCAAGCAATGTGCGCTCCAACAAGGATGCTCTACTCGATGCTTATCTGCTCGAACGCCGTCTCGAACTTGCTTTCGAGGGTCAACGTTGGTACGACCTCGTGCGTCTCAACAAGGTGGAAGAGGTGATGAACGCCGTTTATGCCAAGGACGAGGGTCGCAAGGCTCAAATCTATCAATTTACTCAAAATTCTTATCGTCTCCCGATTCCGCAAGGTGCTATCGACTCTAACGATAAGCTTGTTCAAAATCCAGGTTACTAATCCTATAATACATTAATAATATGAACTTCTTAAAAAAATCTCTTTATATTCTTGCAGCCGGCGTTGTGCCTTTTGTCGCTTGCAGCAACAGCGACGACGATGGCACTTCAGCTACTTCCATCTCTCCATCTAAGGCCGATATCACCGAAGATGTTAAGGTGCTCGTCACCACTCAATATCTCACTCAAGAGTTGCAATGGGATGGCGTGAACTTCTCTACCACCGACAATCTCGCACCTACCAACATCGTTATCGATCCTGCTACTCGCTATCAAGAAATCGATGGCTTCGGTGCTGCTATCACCGGTTCGACTTGCTACAACCTTATGCAGATGTCGGCCGAAGACCGCAAGGCGTTCCTCAACGACACTTTCTCTCCCGAACAATACGGATTCAGCTACGTGCGCATCTCTATCGGTTGTTCCGACTTCTCTCTCAGCGAATACACTTGCTGCGACACTGAGGGCATCGAAAACTTCGCTCTCACCGACGAAGAGACCGACTACGTGATTCCCATCCTCAAAGAGATTCTCGCTATCAATCCTTCGTTGAAGATTATGGGGACGCCGTGGACTGCTCCGCGCTGGATGAAGGTCAACGACCTCACTTCTCTGGAGCCTTGCAACACTTGGACAAGCGGTCAGCTCAACCCAAATCACTATTCTACCTATGCTACCTACTTCGTTAAGTGGCTCCAAGCTTTCAAAAATGAGGGTATAAGCATCTACTCTATCACTCCTCAAAACGAACCGCTCAACCGAGGCAACTCTGCTTCGATGTATATGAGCTGGGAAGAAGAGAAAGAGTTTGTGAAAGTGCTCGGTCCGGCTCTCCAAAATGCCGGCTTTGGCAACGTAAAAATCTATGCCTTCGACCACAACTACAACTACGACAACATCGCTTCTGAAAATGACTATCCTCTAAACATCTACGCTGATGCCGATGCTGCTCAATATCTCGCCGGTGCTGCTTACCACAACTATGGTGGTAGCCGCGATGAGCTTCTCGATGTGCAGTCTAAGGCTCCCGAAAAGGAACTCGTTTTCTCTGAAACTTCTATCGGTACTTGGAACGATGGTCGCAACCTCTCTACTCGTCTCATCGAGGATATGCGCGAAGTGGGTCTCGGCGTTGTCAACAACTGGTGCCGCGGTTCTATCATGTGGAACTTGGTGCTCGACTCCGACCTTGGCCCCAACCGCGATGGTGGTTGCCAAACTTGCTACGGTGCTGTCGATATCGACAACCGCAACTACAAGACTATCACTCGCAACTCTCACTACTACGTGATGGCTCATCTTGGTGCTGTGGCTAAGACCGGTTCTACTCGCATCGGTTCAAGCGGTATCGACGACAGCAACATCATGTATGCTGCTTTCGACAACACCGACGGCACCTACGGCCTCGTGATCATGAACGCCAACGAGCAGAAGCAACTCATCACTGTCACTATCGGCGAAAAACACTTTGCTTACGAAGTGCCCGGTCGTGCCGTTGCTTCTTTCACTTGGGCTAAGTAAATATCATTATCAACGATTTAATCTGAATCAAAGATGAAACACAAAATATTATTTTTCGCTGCAATTGCCGGCTCTGTGATGCTCGGCGCTTGCTCCGACGATGAAATGGGCCCCGGCAACCCCCAAATGGAGGTAGTGACTCTCGATGCCGACGCTTTCTACGGCGACAGCCTTCCGTTCACTATCAACGCTAAGGACATCGATGTACCTCTGTCTACCCTCAAAGCGCAACTTTTCTATGGCGAAGAGAAGGTGTCTGAAACCGTAATTCGTACTAAAGTAAGCGGTCAAGACTACTCTGGCAAGATCTATGTGCCTTTCTTGAAGAATACCCCCAATGGGACTGCTACCTTAAAGTATGTGCTTCAAAATATCAACATGACCATCACCGAAAAGTCGCAAGACTTGGTGCTCGCACGTCCCGAATGGTCTACGATCAACCTCGTGGCTGAGGATGGAACCGTCTATCCGATGAGCCGCGTAGCCGGCACTTACGAATATAAGGCTACTGGCAATTTTGGCGGTAAGGTCAACGCTAAAATCGTCCTCCCGGCCTATGGTGAAAATGGTAACGAAATCTCTTTCGGATGGAATGGCTCTGAGGTTGAGATGGGTGCTTCGATGGACATCCCGTTCTCTGCGGCTTCATCTTCTTTCGACGCTACTTTCAACACGCTCACCTACGAAGCTTCTCCATTCGTTGAAATTCTCTTCGGCGGTCGCACAATGTCGATGACCGGCAACGCAGAAGAATATGTAGTCGATGCTTCATTCACTCACGGCGAAGTTATCTCGGTAGAAGGTCTCGACATTACCGACTGGTATATCGACCCCGACTATCTATCGGCTAATGGCGATGGAACTTTCACTTGGGTTCCGATGAGCGGTACTTATCGCGTCACTGCCAAGGGAGCTAAAGATTACTTCCAATTCGCAGTTCTCGCTGATGGTGCTCCCGCCAACCTCCAAGACGATGGCTCAGGCGCTCTCTGGGTTATTGGTGCCGGTATTGGTAAGCCTTCGGTTGGTGGCAACGAAGTAGGTTGGGTGACTGAAAGTGCTCTCTGTATGGCTCCGATCTCTACAGGTGTTTACACAATGACTGTCACTGCCGGCAAGCAAGTTTCGGCCGACGCAATCAACTTCAAGTTCTTCGGCGACGCTTACAGCTGGGGCAACGAACTCAAGGGCTCTGTAAACATCACTTCTTCGAGCGACATCGTACTCGTGGGTGATGGCAATGGCCACGACGATGGTAACCTCTACCTCGCTGAAGGCAAGACTCTCGAAGTAGGTCATATCTACCGCTTCACTGTCAAAACCAACGGTAGCCGCACCTCTTGCGTACTCTCAGTTGAGGATATAGGTGCTGAAGAACTCGAAACAGCTTCAATCTCAGTCAATGGCGTTGAACTTGAACAGCTCGATTTCGACAACTATCAAGCTATCATTCCGTTGACTCAAGGCTCTACCATCACTGCTACCGGTATCGGTGCCGACTACTATCTCGACCCCGACTACATCAGCTCTGATCTCAAGTTCCTCGCTATGGACGGCGACTACCGCGTCAGAGTGAACACTGCCGGCAAGTATGTCACCATCACTCGCATGAACGGCACTGAAGAGGCTACTCTCGGCGCTGATGGCCATGGAGTGGTTTGGTTGATGGGCTGGGGTGTTGGTCACCCATCGCTCGACAAGCAATTTGGTTGGACTCCCGGCGCTGCTTACGCTATGGCTGAAGTAGCTCCCAAGGTTTACCAATTCACCGGTGTGGCCGGTCCCGAAGTAGGCTCATCGGTAGGTCAACGTATACGCTTCGACTATCTCAGCTTCAAGTTCTTCCATCAAGATGGTTGGGGTGGCGAGTTCAGCGGCGACACGGCTCTCTCGATTATCGAAGGCTCTGAGTACATCAAGGATGCAGGCAACTTCGAACTCGCCGATGGCGTTCAGCTCGAAGAGGGCGCTACCTACGTGATCACCGTAGACCTTAATGCAGGAAACGACGCAGGCACAATTTCTTTCAAGAAAAAATAGTGTTTCCAATTTTCTAAGTTAAATCTGATTTTTCGAGAAACCTTGTCTTATCGGTCGTGATGACCACGGGCAAGGTTTCTCTTCTTTCTAATATCATTTCTAATATCATTCCTAATTACCCTAATTATCATGTTTATGAAAAAAATTTGCTGTATGATGTTGGCTGCGGCTTGTTGCATGGCACAGGCGCAGACACTCACTCAAAGTTACTATCTCGATTTCGGTGCAAATGCCGAGACCTCAGGTCGCGGTACTCCCACCACCAATCCCGATGCCAACGGGCTGTATTGGAACAACATTACCAACACCGGCACTACCAATTATTGCAATGCCGGTACTGAATTTTCGCTCGTCGGAGCCGACAACGCGGCTTCCACGATGGTGCTTGCGGTCAATCATCGTTTCACGATCAACAAAGACGGCGGACTTACCGACCCGACTGCAGAGAATCTCGGCGATCTCGCGGTCGCTAACGCCACCTCCGACTATTTCTTCCCCGAAAAGGACGAAAACGATCGTTGCATGACCTTCTACGGGCTCGACACCTCAAAAGCTTACAAGTTCTACATATTCGGGTCGCGCGACACCGAGGAGAAACGCAAAGGCGAGTTTGTGCTGTCAGGTCTCAATACGTTCAGCGGCACTATGCAGGTAGCTGGAGCCAACCTTGGTGGCGAAGGGGTGAACCACAACGTGAAAGATGTGCTCACTTCCTCTTATGTTTTTCCCGACAAGGACGGCCGCATCACCCTCGCTGTGGTCAACGAGGACGCTACCTATGTGGCTATGAACGTGATGAAAATCGAAGAGTATGCCGATGTTGCCAATCCTGTGGCTGAGGGCACTGTGGCTCAAATGCTCTATCTCGATTTCGGCGCTCATAGCGGCGGTCGTGGTACTCCCACCACCAATCCCGATGCCAACGGATTGTATTGGAACAATATCGTGAGCAACAATGGCAACTATTGCGATGCGGCAAGTGAGTTTGCCCTTGTCAACTCAGCCAACACGGCTCTATCGGCCAAGCTGACCATCAACCATCGCTTTTCCGTCAACAACGCAGGCGCATTATCGTCGCCCGACGCTGCTGAATTGGGTGAATTGGCAGTAGCCAATGCTACCGGCGACTATTTCTATACCGAATCCGGTGAGGACAATCGCACGATGACATTCTCCGGCTTAGATCCTGCCAAGGGCTATCGCTTCAGCATCTTTGCGAGCCGCGATAACAATACCTATCGTGCCGGTGTGTTCCGTTTTGAAGGCCTCAACAGTTTCCTCGGAGTGTTGCAAGCAGCAGGAAAGGGTCTCGGCTGGAGTGTGAACCAAAACACTCGCAATCTGCTTGTGACCGATGTGATTTTCCCCGACGCATCCGGCTCAATAATCCTCACTGTCAATAATGGCGCGAAGACCTATGTGCCTATCAATGTGATGAAGATAGAAGAGGTGAGCGGAGTGGAACGTCCCGAAGTGCTATCTTACGTTTCAGCCACTATCGCCGGCGATGCCCTTGAAGAAGAGTCGATACCGATGCATATGGTATCGCCCTCGGGCAAGTACACTAATGTGTATGAGGTGTATACTTCGCTTTCGGAGGGTGGCTTCTCGGTGTCGGCCGTTACCGATGCCGATGTCGCAGTCGACGGCCTTTGCGCCACAGCCAACACCGTGACCGGTCCGGCTCGCATCGTTGTCGACTTGAACGAAAACACGGTGACCATCCTTCCTATTACCGATATAGCGATGACCGGCAGCGTCACTCCCAACGGATGGACGGCGGATAAGGGTATCTCGCTCTCTTATCAAGGCAAGGGTGTGTGGAACTACACCGGAGCTGTTGACGGAAAGGACACCACTTCCGATCCGGGACGCTTCAACTTTGTGATGAATAAGTCGTGGAACTATTCGATGAAGCGTATCACCGGCACGGTCGATGAGGTGGCTCTGTCGTCCGACGGCTACACCGTGGGCGATATTCCGTTGAATCCGGGTGTCTACAGCGTCACTTTGGACTTGCGTCAAATGAAGCTCGCCGTTGAGAATGGGGCTGAAGAGCTTGACCAAGAACGCATCACGGTGATGGGTTCGTCGGTGGCCAACGGACAGGGTGCTACCTCTAATGAGGGCTATGCGTTTATGTATGGTGAGCAGCTTGCAGAGCGATTTGCAGCCGGCGACAGCGATAGTGAGTTTTATATCTCCAACATTTCGATCAACGGCAACAATACGCTTAATTTGCTCGGCCGTTACGACGACCTTGAACGCGAGTTTGGCCGCTATGTGGTGTTTGGCGTGTCGCTTGGCAACGAGGGCATCCATGACGCTACGGATCAAGAAGCTATCTACAATCAGTTTAAGACCAATATGCTCTCGCTGGTGTCGATGGCTCGCGAGGACGGGAAATATCCTGTGGTGATGAACAACTACACTCGCACCGACTTCACCGCTGCCGACTATGGATATGTGAAATCGATGAATATCGAGATCCACAAGTGGGATCTTCCGTCGGTCAATCTGCTTGGCGCAATCGATAATCTGTCGGGTAACTGGGCCGACGGCTATCAGGTGGAGGGTGACATCTATCATCCTACCACGGAGGGACACCGCGAATTTATGTATGCTATGGTGCCGTCGCTCTTCGACGCCATTGCCTCCGGTAAGGAGCTTACGATGAGCCGTACCACCGGTACTTCGATGACGCTGAAGGATAAGAGTGTGATCGAGTTTGTGCCTGAGGGCACTGTGCATCCGTTTGCACTCGCTATTACGTTCCGTGGCACAGAGGCGGGCACTCTTGCCACGATCGACGGGGTCGGCTCGCTGAGTGTCGACGCCGCCGGCGCTGTGACGTTCAGTCCGGCGGCTGAGGTGGCGGCTGTCTCTATCGCTGAGGGTGCACTCGATGGTGAGTGGCACACGGTTACGCTGTCGCACTACTATGCACAAGGGGTGACTCGTCTCTATGGCGCTGCCGATGTGGCTGCGGCGCAGATCGAGGGTACGCGCTTTGTGCCTACGATGGTGACGGTGGGCGATGGTGAGAGCGCTGTGGCTCGCGACTATGGCGAGTTGATGTTCTGGCGCTCTGCTCTTAACGATGCCGAGCATGGCGAGATTCTCAATGGGGCACTCCTTAAGTCGAGCCTTGAGTTGTATGCGGCTCTTGACGGAGGGGCTGACTCGCAGCCTAACCTTGCGATGAGCCTCAACGCGCTTAAAATGGATAAGCTGAGCGGTGTTGCTCCTGTTAAGGTGGCTGCCGACACTGTCATTGAGGGCGTGGAAGGTGCTATCCGTGTGGTGTCGGCCGACTCGACCGATGTGAAGGTCTACACTCCTGCGGGGGTGCTTGTGGCTGAGCGCACGGTGGAAGGCACGGCGACTATCGCCGGCCTGCTCCCGGGTGTTTACATTGCTAACTCTCAGAAGGTGATGGTGAAGTAGACGCTTTGTGTCTTTAGAAATCAGTGGCGTGGCATCCCGTCGGGTGCTGCGCCTTTTTTGTGTGGATTGTTTCATAATTTTGATTGATAAAATGGTTATTAATTTGTTTTCCGCTGCAAAGTTACAACGAAAAACAGTGTGGTATTATGTCATTATGTCACATTTAAGATGAAAGTTGAAAGAAGGCTCACGGATTTCACGGAAAGGCACAGTAGGGGCGGATTGCAATATCCGCCCGGTTGGGGTGGATTGCGAAGATAAAAATGAGGTTGATGGATTGGAAATTAAGCAAAAGGGTTTATATTTGCAATATGAAACATGAAAATGAAATATTACAGTTAAATAATACGGGCGATATTTTCAAGGATGCAGAAAATATCATCGAGAAAACACGTAATTATGCATATCAGGCTGTGAATGTTGCGATGGTGCAACGAAATTGGCTGTTGGGCAGGCGCATTGCGGACGAGGAACTGCAAGGCGAGGATAGGGCAGAGTATGGAAAGGAGATAATCAAGCGACTTGCTGATTATCTTACAAATCTGTATGGAAAAGGATTTACCAAAAGTAATTTGTATCAGTTTGTACAATTTTATAAGTTCTTTCCGGAGATTTTCCACGCGGTGAGTGGAAAATCTCAAGTCCTTTCGTGGACACATTATCGCAATCTGTTAAGAGTGGCTTAACGGCATGGTCGAGAGGTTAGACACTCGATATCCGCGGGCTGAACCAGTGGTAACTTAGATGAGGCTCACGGATTTCACGGAAAGGTACAGTAGGGGCGGATTGCAATATCCGCCCGGTTGGGGTGGATTGCGAAGCAATCTTTAACCCATAGCCGGCGGTAGCCGAACGTAGAGAGGTCACCGCCGGTCACATAGCATCGCCCGACCACGATTCTGAGCAGAATCGTTAACCAAAAACGAATCCGAATGGATTCGCCATCGACCGCCCTCGCCCCGGGCATAGGCTCGCGTGGCTCGCCAATACCCGGCTATGGATTAATGATTGCTTCGCAATCCCATTCGACCGGCCAAAAATGCCCTGCCGGGGCAATTTTCCTGTTCGCCGCCATCGGGCGGATATACCAATCCGCCCCTACATCCCCACCGCGCCAAAGCGCCCGGTTACTATATGTGAGGGGTGGGGAAGGAGTTAAATGTTGTTAAATAGTGTTGGGGAGTTGTTGGATGTTAGGGATTTGTGTGTAGATTTGTGGCAGATTTTGCTAATTGTATTAAAGCGAAAAGACTTTATCGCATGCGCGAGCCTCGCCGGGCGAGATGCATGCTGTTGCTCGAAGATTACCTTATAGACTGCCTATCAAAGTGTTACTTAGATTGACCAAGGTCATTTTCCCTTTTCTACAAACGACGTAAATACCATATATCGATGCGTTGCATCCGTAGCGACGGCTCTCCAATGCGTTGGCATAAGTGTGATAGACTATATAAAGACAATATAATTAACTAATTAACAAATTCATACTCGTTTTTATTATGAAAAAACTTTATCTGTTTTTTGCAGTACTGCTGTGCTCAATTCTCGGCACACAGACGGCAAAAGCTAATATTGTCTATTGTGACAATAATAAGAGCTGGAGTGCCGTCTATGCCTATTTATGGACTGTCGGCAGTAATGGTACGCATTATGCTATGACCAATGTTGGAGATAATCTTTGGGCTTTGTCCTACAGCTCGAAGAATAGAGTGATTTTCGAGTCAAATTCGAATTTTGGAAATCAGACTGCTGACCTAACTTTATCGAGTAATTCTCAGTTGTTTCAAGCCGATGGTACTGACAAGGGGGCTTATTCGTGGAAACTTACAATTGGAGGATCGACGACCACGATGACATTTAATAGTAGTACTAATAAATATACTGCTACTGTTACTTTGACCGGATCAGGAACACTGAAAATTGTCGATAATTTGGGCTGGTATACGTTTGTAGGTTCATCTTCTCTGGCAGATAACTCTTCAGTGACATCAAAATTCTCAACTACAGCATCGTCTCATACACTTTCAGCCGGCGAACATACTATTACTTGGGATCCGCTGAATAAAAAAATTTCAGACTCATATACTCCGCCGGTTACATCAACAACTTCGTTGACCGGGATTACGTTGACCGATGGAAATAGGGAGTATTCTTTTACAGGAAGTGGTACGACATGGTCGTTGGCTTCAGCGGAAGTTACTGTCGGAAATACGTATACTATTGTAGCAGAATACACAACTGAGTATACTGATGGAACGGCTTCGACTACAGAAACTAAAACCTATACAACTTCATCGACAATAGCGTCAGGCTCTGCTTGCAGCCTTTCTGAAGGAACTACCGGTTTTAGCTTGGGATTCAAACAAATCTCGGCAACTTTGACTGCATCGGATGAAGGAGTTCCTACGTCTGTGACATTTACAAATGTGGCAACAGAAACGTCGCGTACTTTGACTTCGGTTAAGCTTCACAAGTCGGGTGGTAGCGATATTGCTTTTACTCAAAATGGTGATACTTGGACTTTGGATGATGCGACGGTGAGTGTCGGGTCGTCCAACTCATACTATATTACAGCAACTTATACAGTAGGATGGTCGGATAATACGACTACAACTGAAACGGTGAATTATAATATTGCAGCGGAATCGTCGACAGCGGGAGCTACAAATGCTGTGGCATCCGGCACTGCATATACCTTGTCGGAGCGTACCGATGATTATTTCTACTTCGATTATACAAATACAAAGACTGATGCAGTGTTGACAGTGACTGACGGAGTGCCTGCAACAGTTACATTCACTGAAGTGACAACGGATACTCCAACCACCGACTAT
>CAZWWS010000012.1:44381-47834 GCA_964637445.1 uncultured Muribaculum sp. | reverse complement strand
GTGGTTTTTCAGTGGAGTCAATGCATCAAGCTATTATATCATTTAAGAAGGGAGCAGGTGCGAATAATACAGGTATATATAATAAGAATCCATTATTACCTAAATTTTCATATCAACTCAAATCAATGTTAAAAAAGTATTTAATATGGGACGATTAATTGTATATATACTATTAAGTCTATCTTTTGTCGGGTTTGCCGGAATGGATTTTAGCATGCAAAATTCGTCAATTCGTATTGATAATTTTGTTGATGGAAAATATTACTTTGAAATTGAAGATAGTTGTGTGTCGGATACCATTGTTGTCATCAGCGTTATCTCCATCACCGACTCTATTTCACGGCAAATTAATATTGAACACGTAAATTTGCTCTGTCATGATTCTCTCGGCAATAAAAGACTTATTAATAGCTTTAATGCTCTAACCGATACTACGTTATATGATATAAATCAACGATACTTTTTTGAAAAATATCGTGTTTATCAACTATTCGGAAATATAGATGTATCTGAGTTAATTTCATCGGGTAAAATTTGGTTCAATAAACAACAACAACGATATATCATATATTTATCATATAAAATTATTCCATTAAATAAGTTATAGAAAGTATGTGGCGATTAATAATACTGATAATATTAAGCTTCTCGACAATATGTCTTGCCGGAAAAAATGCGAGCATACAAAATCATCCAATTTGTGCAGAAAATTTTGTTGGAGAAAAATATTACATTGAGGTTGAGGATAGTTGTGTATCTGATACAATCATAGTATTCAGCGTTATATCGGTCTCAGATTCAGTAACGCCACAAATTAAAATAGAAATGGTAGATTTAATACTCGAAGGGAAGTATCATGTAGATGATAGTACCCTTCGGAGTATTACATCTGTCAGCGTATTTGATGAACAATATTACATGGCGAAAAAACGCATATCTCAATGGCTTTCTATGACAGATATAAAACGAGAAATTGCCTCCGAAAGAATTAAGTTCAATAGCCAATTTAGGCATTATTTTGTATATCTGTTTTATAAAGTAATTCCTCTTCGACGCGATAAAATCAATACTTTGTTAAAGCCGTTAAATCTATAGTCTTACGATAATCAGATTCCTAAATATCACTATGATTCTGATGCTAATCAACTTCAAACTAAATCATTTGTAGATAATTTAATTATAAATAGCGTTTTAATTGCAACTATAAACGAATTATATCGGAATTTTGATGTTTTTTGTGACACAAACTGAAGAAAAGGGGTGGAATATTTGGTGGGGTGAGGAAGATTTTGTAATTTTGTGGGCTCAATTTCCGCACCGGGCTCACGAAGCAGTATCGCCGCAATGATGCTCGCCCGACGGGTTAACCTGTTAAATAACAAAAATACAGATGTACGTAATCGTAGAAATCCAAGGACAACAGTTCAAAGCAGAAAAGGACAAGTTCTTGTATGTTCACTTCCTCGGCGAAGAAGTAAAAGAAGGTGACACAGTAGAATTCGACCGTGTACTTTTGGTAGATGCCGACGGTGCCGTTAAGGTGGGCGCTCCTACCGTAGAAGGAGCCAAAGTAGTATGCGAGGTAAAACGTCCCCTCGTGAAAGGTGATAAAGTACTCGTCTTCAAGAAGAAAAGACGTAAGGGCTATCGTCGTTTGAACGGTCATCGCCAGTACTTCACTCAAATTGTGATTAAGGACGTAGTTGCATAACCAATAAAACCGAAAAGAAATGGCACATAAAAAAGGTGTAGGTAGTTCAAAGAACGGCCGCGAATCAGAAAGCAAACGTCTTGGTGTTAAGATCTTCGGTGGTCAAGCAGCTAAGGCAGGCAACATCATTAAGCGTCAACGTGGCACAGTACACCACCCCGGACAAAACGTAGGTATGGGTAAGGATCACACTCTTTACGCACTCGTAGACGGCGTGGTAGTATTCACTGAAGGCAAGAATGGTCGTCGTTTCATCAACGTGACCCCTGCTGAAAAGGCTTAATCGAAAGCAGATTAACCGACAACAATAAGGCTCTATCCGGCAACGGATGGAGTCTTTTGTCGTAATACGGCGGTAATTATTCGGTCTGAGAGAGGAACGATACTTCGTCGAGGAGATTGCGACAGAGCGAAGCCGTCAAAGGGCATGAGCGTTCAAGCTCAGCCGTGGCAATAGATGAAGCATAGCGGAGATGTTGCGGCAAGAGGTTGAATTGCAGGCGCAAAGCGGTGTAGCGTATCAGAGGCTCCGGAGAGTCGATAAATCGCTCGACGAGGCTATATGCTTCGGGGAGATGGCGCAAAAGTCGGTGGCATAGGATGTCGGCCACTTCGGGCGTAGGCACTTGCGAAATCCATTGCGAAGCGAGAGCAAAAGTCATCTGTTCGCGAGGGAAAATCATCGGAGCCAGAAGGAGGCTTTCGCGAGTGGAGGTATTAGCCCACAGGCGCGAAGCAAGGTCGGCATCGGGCGCGTAGTCGAGGGCTATCTCGATTAGTTGAGGAAGATTGACGCCGAAGATAATGCGATAGTTGGCACCAAAGCGACGCAGACTGTCGGCCATAGCACCATTGCGCATGGCAAAGAGACGGCGTTTGATCGATTGCATATCGTTGTATGTAGTCATACGAGATGGGATAGTTTTATGGATGTGGGGGTTATATTTTTTTACTTAGGCGGTCACTGATGAATACACCAACCATGATGAGCGCGCAGCCCACATAGCCCACAATTGAAATTTCTTCATGAAGGAAGACGTAAGAGGCTACGAGAGTGACTATCGGGGAGACATACATATAGTTGGAGGCGCGAACGGCGCCGAGACGTTTGACCGAATGAGCCCAGATGGCAAATGCAATCATCGAGGCAAAGACTCCGAGGAAGAGAAGATTGAGCGTGACGTCGAGCCGAAAGAAGACCGCCGGCGAGGTGAGCTGCGGCTCAAATAGGAGGAATGGCAACGCTGTGATGATGCCGTAGAAGAAAGTCTTACGCGAAATGAACATCACCGAATAGAGCGCATTGAGCTTACGAAGGACGATGCTATAGACAGCCCAACTGAGCGCAGCCGCAAGGGAAAGAATGTCGCCCATAGGGTTCATCTTGACAACAAAACTACTATTGAAAATCACACAAGCCACTCCTGAGAAAGCCACCAACGAACCGACAACGACGCCTCGCGATGGGCGCTCGCTCTTGTAGAGTAGAGCTATGATGAAAGTAGTGAGGAGCGGTGAGGTAGTCGTGATGAGAGCCACATTGGAAACGAGGGTGTATTCAAGGGCAGTATTTTCGGCAATAAAATATATGGAGCCGGCACAAAGTCCGCAGACGAGGAATAAAAATTCGTCGCGCAGAGAATTGGCAAACAATCGCTTGTGGTTGACAATAAGGAGAAGAATATATGCCAACGTGAAACGATAGACATATATCTCTACCGGATTCAACCCAGAGTCGAGCA
>CAZWWS010000012.1:38001-44281 GCA_964637445.1 uncultured Muribaculum sp. | reverse complement strand
GAAATGTCGTATATTTGCACTAAGAAAAGTTTAATTGTTTAACTAAAAACAGAACGTATGAAAGTATTGAAATTAGCAAGTGTGGCACTTCTTTCGCTTTGCGTATTGGCAACAACAAGTTGCTCATCAATGACTAACACCGGCAAGGGAGCATTGATCGGCGGCGGCGGCGGTGCTGCTGTAGGCGCAGGTTTGGGCGCATTGATCGGTGGAGGCAAAGGTGCAGGTATCGGTGCTGCTATCGGTACAGCAGTAGGAGCCGGAGCCGGAGCGCTTATCGGGAAAAAGATGGACAACCAACAAAAGCAACTTGAGCAACAACTTGCAGAATCGGCTACCGTAGAGCAAGTGACCGACCAAAACGGTCTTCAAGCCATCAAAGTAACCTTCAACGGTGGCATTCTCTTCCCTACCGGGAAATATACCCTCAACCAATCGGCGAAGAATGATTTGACTCAGTTTGCAGTATCATTGCGCGAAAATCCCGACACCAACGTGCAAGTATATGGCTACACAGACAACACCGGTTCATACTCAGTGAACGAAAAATTGTCGAACAATCGCGCCGATGCAGTTCGCACCTATTTGGTCAACAGCGGAGTAGCAGGCAGCCGCATTTCAGCAACCGGCATTCCGATGGCCGACTATGTGGCATCGAACGAAACAGCTGAAGGTCGTGCGCAAAATCGTCGCGTAGAGGTGTATATCACAGCCAACCAAGATATGATCAACAAGGCAAACGCAGGAACACTCTAAAAAACGACATTGAAGATATTTTAACACAGCCAAACGCCGGTCCATAGAGATTGGCGTTTGTTTTATAAGTAATTACATATCACGAAATCCTTAATTATATACCCTAAATCAAAATAAAGATGTAACTTTGCACGGAATAACTAATTAACCCATGAAATTATATTGTCTGATTTTATCATGATTACCTTGACACAACGAATTCACTTTGTAAGCAACCGTGAATGGCGAGCATTTGCTGTAGCGGTATTGTTTACTATCGGAAATATTGTATTTCCGCAATTGTGCTATCATATCCCTAATGGTGGTTCAATTTTGCTGCCAATCTATCTATTCACATTGCTTGGAGCATATCGCTACGGATGGCGAGTCGGATTGTTGATTGCCGTATTATCACCGATAGCCAATCACATAATGTACGGAATGCCGGGAATAGACGTATTGCCATTTATCACCATCAAGAGTGTAATATTGGCGCTCACAGCCGGCTATGCGTCATGGCGATTCCGCAAGGTGACACTGCCCATCTTGGCTTGCATAGTGGCTATATACCAAGGATTTGGAATACTTACCGAATGGGCAATCACCGGCACAATCATTTTTGCCGTGGAAGAAGCAATCAAGAGCTGGCCAGGAATGATGATCCAAATCGTATTAGGCTATGCCGTGATACGCTACGTCATGAAGCGATAGGCAACATTATCTTCACCCCCAAACAAAATCCGCTGTCGCGATAAGGCAGCGGATTTTTTGCATATTTGGGCTAAAGGTCGTACTTTTGTAACAGAAATAGTATTTAGAAAAAACATATATGTTTCGTAAGTTAGTATTGTGTGTTTTTGTAGTAGCAATGTCGGCTATGTCGCTCAGCGTATCAGCCTTAAACCTACCGACAAAGGAAATAAACGGAAAAAGCTACTATTATTATGAAGTGCAACCGAAGGAAACGATCTACTCATTGTGTAAGCAATTGGGCGTGACTAAAGATGAGATAGTAAAGTATAATCCTGCGGTGGCCGATGGGCTGCGCGCCAATCAGATGCTATATTTCCCAGTAGCGGCCTACAATAAAGATGCGGCTACAACCGTGGTAACCGAGCGTCACGAAACGCTCCACTCTGTGAGCCGTGGCGAAACGATTTACGGCATCTGCAAATCGTATGGCATCACATCGCAGCAACTGTTTGAACTCAATCCCGACGCAGCAAACGGGCTCAAAGAGGGCATGACACTCAACATTCCCGTGATAAAGACTAAAAACGAGGTAAAAACCACGTTTGACGGTGTGAGCGACAACGGATATGTGTATCATTCGATAGCCAAAGGCGAATCACTCTACTCGATTGCAAACAGCTACAACACCACCGTAGAAGAACTGTTGGAACTTAATCCGGGATTGTCGCCTGACAATTATCGTTCGGGCATAACAATACGACTACGCCCCAATACCGTGAAGGTGCAGACAGAAGAGCCTAAAGAAGAGCCTGTCCCGACCGAAGAATACACGCAATATACCGTAAAAAAGAATGAAACGATATATTCCATTGCACAAAAAAATAATCTCACAGTGGCGGCTATCGAGAATGCCAATCCCGGCATCGAAAGAGTAACGAAAGGTCAGATAATAAATCTTCCACAATCGGGTAGCGGAACAAAGGAGCAAGCTCCCATCGAAGAAGCACAACCCACTACACCTGAGCCGTCACTCGAAGATGTGTATGAAGATGTACATGGCAAAACCGAGATAAGCGAAATGCGCATCGCCGTAATGTTGCCGTTTATGCTGTCACAAGAAAAGCCGGCAAAACAGGCAATGCTCTACACCGATTTCTATAAAGGATTTTTGATTGCCGTAGACAGTTTGCGCAATATCGGCACTCCGATTCATATCACGACTTTCGACACTGCCGACAATATCGACACGATAAACCAGATATTGGCAAATCCGGAAATGAAAAGCATGAATGTAATCATCGCCCCCGACGACGAAGAGCAACTTGCCACGATAGCTGCTTTCGGTAAAGAAAACAATTGCAATGTGCTGAATATCTTTGCCGTAAAAAGCACTCTTTATCGCGACAACGACCACATAATGCAAGCCAACATCCCCCATTCTATGATGTATAGCAAAGCAATCGAAGGGCTTGTGAAAGAGTTGAAAGGTGCTACACCTATATTTTTAGCAGAAGAAAAAGGGCGAGATGATAAAGCTGAATTTATCAGTACGCTGAAACAGCTTCTTGACACAAAAGGAATCACATATCAAGAGATCGTCTACACCGACTATCTGAAAGAGGAAAACCTTGCGGGCATCGACCGCAGCGGAAAGTATGTATTCATTCCCGTATCGGGACATCCCGAAGCGTTTCATCACGTAGCCAACTCATTGCGCGAGCTGAAAGAGACGATGGGCAATCCTTACGATTTGCGACTCTTCGGCTATCCGGAATGGACCACTCTGAGAGGCGAATCGCTTGAACGTATGCACAGTTTGAACACTACGATCTACAGCCGATTCTACAACGATGCCGAAAGTAGCAGAGCGCAAGAATTGGAAGCTAAATTCAAGCAATGGTATGGACAACCGATGATGACAGCCGTACCGATGCAAGGCACTCTCGGATTCGACACCGGTATGTATCTGATAAAGGCGTTAGATAGAAATCGTGGCGACTTCAACGACGACAACACTACCTTTCATGGCATACAGAGCTGCTACAATTTCCGACGCCCGACCTCATGGAGCGGATTGGTAAATGAAACACTTTATTTCATCACTTTCAGCCCCGGCGGAGTGGTGACTAAAGAAGAAGTGAAATAATAGTCTATCAATCGATTGCCGGGAAATTCTTTATATAAATATATTCATTAATCATTATCTCATTCTTGGACGAGAGTATTCCTCACAAAGTTTCTATACGCTTCTTTAACGACAAAGAAGTCAGAGCTGCTTGGGACAATGAAAACAATCGTTGGTTGTTCTCAGTCGTTGATATCATAGCTGTGCTCACCAATAGCAAAAATCCACGAAACTATTGGAAAGTAATAAAACATCGATTGACTAAAGAGGGCAATGAGTTGGTTACAAAGTGTAACCATCTGAAACTTTTAGCTTCAGACGGGAAACGCTACTTAACCGATTGTTTGCCTCAAAACGAGATACTTAGTCTTATTGAGGTTGTTCCAAGTCATCATACAATAGCCATTGCCAAATGGTTAATATCCGGTGAGAACCAAATAGATAGTAAGAGCAGAGATAAAGCATATCAACTTTGGGATAGTTCTCTATTACATAGCATCGAAGTAGGGACGGCTCGCGGACTTCAACAAATTCACGCCTATCTTTTTGGGGGGCTTTATGACTTTGCCGGTCAGATTCGTCAAAAAAACATCTCAAAAGGAGGTTTTCAATTTGCAGTATCACAGTTTCTTGGGCAAACACTTTCTCAAATAGAACGAATGCCGGAATCAACCATAGAAGAAATTGTAGATAAATATATTGAAATGAATATAGCACACCCTTTTATGGAGGGTAATGGCAGAAGTACAAGAATTTGGTTGGATTTAATCATCAAACGATCATTGAAATGTTGCGTAGATTGGAGCAAAATAGACAAGACTGCATATATGGAGGCGATGCGTTTAAGTCCGGTAAATCCCCAAAAAATACGTGAATTAATTGTTAACGCTTTAACAGATAAAATCAATGATCGAGAGATGTTTATGAAAGGGATTGATTATTCATATTATTATGAACAAAATGATTGAAAAAGCGATTCCATTATGTTCTACATTGCTTATCCTATAATAAAACATCATTGACTTTTCAGAGATTTATCATACCTTTGTAAACTATAACGAGGAAACAGAGCGCCACAACATCAAGTGGCTGTAAAGTTTTCAGACTCTTAATTAATAAACCATAGCAAAAAGAATGAAACGTATATCGCTTATCATAGCTACAATCGTGGTGGCAACGCTATCCCTGTCGGCTCAGCGTCATTATAGCCCTAACATAGCAATCGGAGTCAAAGCCGGAGCCACAATGTCGAAAATGGACTTTGCTCCTACGGTGAAGCAATCGATGGTCAACGGGTTTATGGGCGGTGTAAGTTTTCGCTACAAAGAGGAGAAGCACTTCGGAGTCATCGCCGAATTAAACATCGAACAACGCGGGTGGAAAGAGGATTTCGAAGGAGCGCCATTTGCCTACCAACGGAAGTTGACCTATTTTCAAGTTCCGCTATTGACCCACATCTATTTCGGAGGACGCAAGATGAAAGGATTTTTCAATCTCGGTCCGGAGTTCGGCTATATGCTGAGCAATAGCATCACTTCCGATTTTGATTACGCAAATCCCCTATCCTACACAGATTTCCCCGACAACCGCATGACAGAGCAGATGAGCATGGAGATTGAAAACAAATTTGACTACGGCATCGCGTTGGGTGTGGGCATAGAGTGGAATATGAGTCGCAAACATGCATTCCAGCTCGAAGGGAGATTTTACTATGGACTCGGAAACATCTACAACGACAGCAAAAGCGACACGTTTTCAGCATCGCGAAGTATGTCGATACAAATCACGCTTGGCTATCTGCTGCGTGTCAAATAACGCCACGAGCGTTTAAGATGCGAAACATCAAGTCTTTGAGCAGGTCGTATTCGTTCCATCGACTACCGATGCCTTTACTCTTGGCATCAAAGTCACGAATAGCCGAAATGATTTCGATTACCTTATACGCATTATAACTTTTCAATCCATTGCTATATTTACGGAATGCGATAGGCCATTTGGCTCCAACGGTTTCCATCATGGCTTTCTCGCTCTTATCTTTCTGAAATTGTAATATCAGCAGATTGGAGAAAAACGAGAATATCTGAGCTACGGCGGGAATCACTGGATTGGCTTTGGGATTGCTCCGAAAGTATTCGACTATCTGATAGACTTTGAGTGAATTTTTCTCGGCAATAGAGTCGATAAGTTCAAACACATTATAGTCTTTGCTGATACCGATGTTGCGCTCTATAGCCTCGGGAGTGATCATAGCACCGGGGCCGAGCACTACCGACAGCTTGCCTATCTCGTTGTAAAGGCGTGAAAGGTCAGTGCCGATATAGTCGCGCAACATTGCAAGCGACTTCGCCTCGATGTTCAATCCATTATCACGCACCATCCGCTCAATGGCCACCTCCATATTGCGCTCTTTGAGCTTTTGCGACTCGAAGATTACACCGCCATGCGACTTTATCTCGGCAATCAGCTCCTTTGTCTTGGCTTGCGCACCGCGACAGCATATCACCAATATTGTGGATGGAGAGGGTTGCGACGCGTAAAGATGCAAGCGGTTGAGCAAGTCGGCACGTATGGCTTGCGCCTCCTTAACGATGACCACTTGATAGTCCGACATCATGGGATAGCGGCGGCAAGCATCCATTATAGTATCGGGCGACACTTCGGGGGCATATAATGTGTAGAGATTAAAATCGCGATCAGCCTCCGGAATGATTGCCTCAAACTCTTTGA
>CAZWWS010000012.1:0-37991 GCA_964637445.1 uncultured Muribaculum sp. | reverse complement strand
CTTTGACCAATGCATCGATATAGTATCCCTCTTCGCCATGAAGAAGATAGATTGGAGCGTATTGTCGCTTGGCGAGTTGTGCCTTAATGCCCTCGAATGTAACTGCTTGCGTCGGTGCTGCCATAATTTTGTTTTACGGAATAAAGAATTTGTCGTAAATTTACACAAAATATCTACGACAGCCAAATTTTCAATGCACGATGGAGAGGCTCAATCTGCCTACATATAATTACAGACTGCAACAAAGCGCCCGCGGACTCAATATATACGACGAGCTACGACGAAAGTTTGTGGCTCTTACCCCCGAGGAGTGGGTGAGGCAGCACTTCGTGGCCTACCTCATCAACCACAAAGGATGGCCGGCTTCGCTAATGGCAAATGAGATAGCCCTGACGCTCAACGGCACTCGGCGACGCTGCGACACAGTGGTATTCGACCGCCAAGGGCAACCGCTGGTCATCGTGGAATATAAGGCTACCAACGTGGCTGTGACACAAGCAGTTTTCGACCAAATTGTGCGCTACAACATGGTGCTGCAAGCTCGCTATCTTATCGTGTCGAACGGACTGACACATTATTGCTGTCGCATAGACTATGCCAACCACCGCTACGAATTTTTGCCGGAAATTCCCCGCCGTGATGAGCTATAAGCAATCTTCTAAATTATTCCCGATTGGTAATCGAATATCCGACATTTTTTGGATATAAGTAAAAGAAATGTTATTTTTGTATTGTGACACCTCTCTAAATTTCGTAAAACCAAGTTACAAAGCATATATATCTGATGTCAAAATTGATTACTGGCATAATCGTTATGTTATGAGATTTTTTAGAACAACGGATTTTCCTCTTCAAAAATTAAACACTTGAACAGAAGAAAACCTCTGAACGACCAACCGCTCTCATTGTCGGAGCCGAACCGGCAGGACTTACCGCTGCGTATGAACTTCTGGAACAAACCGATATTCATCCTATCGTATGCGAACAAAGCGACCAAATTGGTGGAATCTCGCAGACTATATGCTACAAAGGAAATCGTATAGACATTGGCGGCCACCGTTTCTTCAGTAAGAGCCAACGAGTCACCGACTTTTGGAATCGTATCATGCCCCTACAGCAATATCCGGCAATAGACGATAAGTTGATTGGCCGAAACAAAGATTTTGCAGTGAATGGGCCAGATCCGGACAAGGACGACCGAGTTATGTTGGTTAGAGAACGTTTATCCCACATCTATTACCTTCGCCACTTTTTCGACTATCCAATCTCCATGAAATGGAGCACGTTTGCCAATATGGGATTGGGCGAACCATTAAAGCCGGTTGCGGATACTTATACGCAGCTATCGTCAAGAAAAAAAGAAGATTCGTTAGAAAACTTCTACATCAATCGTTTCGGCAAACCTCTCTACAATATGTTTTTCGAGGACTATACCGAAAAGGTGTGGGGCGTACATCCGTCTAAACTGGGTGCCGATTGGGGAGCACAACGAGTGAAAGGGCTTTCCGTGTTTGCCATACTCAAGGATATGATTCATAAACGATTGGGCAACAAGGATAAAAAAGGAGTGGAAACATCGCTCATCGAATCGTTTGTCTATCCAAAATATGGTCCGGGGCAGCTCTGGGAAGCCACGGCCGATGACATTACATTCAAGGGTGGAGAAATTCGAAAACTGACCAAAGTTAAAACCATTCATATCGTTGGCAACAAGGTCGATTATGTAATCGTGCAGAAAGAAGATGGCCCTACGGAGCAAATTCCTTGCCAACATCTTCTTTCCTCCATGCCATTGAAAGAGCTTATTCCGGCATTGGACGGCATCGATATTCCGGAAGAGGTAAAACGTATTGCCGAAACCCTCCCCTACCGCGACTTTATCACCATTGGATTGTTGGTCAAGAAGATGAAAGTACGCAACCAAACTCCCGTTCCCTCCTACAAAAACAGAATTCCGGATACGTGGATTTACATTCAGGAAAGAGACGTTAAGATTGGTCGACTTCAGATTTTCAACAACTGGTCGCCTTACTTGCTCAACGATTATGCCAATACCCAATGGATCGGATTGGAATATTTCTGTTCGGAAGGCGACGAGCTATGGAATATGAATAAAAAGGCATTTATTCAGATGGCTGTCGACGAGTTGGTTCACATCGGCTTTATCGATGCTGAAGATGTTTTGGATAGTACACAGATCAAAATCAAAAAAGCCTATCCTTCCTACTTCGGCAGCTACTACGAGCTGGATAAGGTCAAAGAGTTCTTGAACGGAATAGATAACCTATACTGCATCGGCCGCAATGGTCAACATCGTTACAACAATATGGATCATTCCATGCTCACCGCCATGGAAGCCGTAAAAGCTATTAATAATCATCTGTCTGACAAATCGGCTATTTGGTCGGTAAATACCGAGGAAGAATATCATGAAAGCAAATAATAGGAAACTCAGCCCATTACAAATCATCTACATCTTAGCGATAATCAATAGTCTGGTACTCATTTTTTTCTCCGGTTGGATAACGTCCTCCGACAGTCCAAGCTATATTCAAGCTTGGGACACTCTGCTATCCGGCGCAATTGACAAATGGCGCACCCCTACTTATCCCGTTTTTTTAGGGTTCATCCGGAGTGTGGTGGGAACAGAGCATCTTTTTTTCATCGTGATGTGTCTGCAACATTTATTGTTCCTGATTTCCATTCGATACTTCTACCGACTCACCGACAAAATTTACCACGGGCATAAAACGACATTCTGGATAACACTAATCTATGCTCTATATCCGGGCATCACATCTTGGAACAATTGCATTCTGACCGAATCGTTGGCAATTATTCTGTCGGTATTCATTATTTATTACGCTATCGAAATTTGGGAACGGGGAAAAGTAAAGAATTGCATTTTATTTACCGGCTGCTTGTTGCTTCTAATCTTTCTGCGCCCCTCATTTCTGTATATGCTGCCGGTATGTTTGGTCGCATGGACTATCGCCATCATAAAGAAAAAAGAAAAGGTCAAAATCTCATTAATCTGCATTTTGACTACGATTATTGTTTGTTGCTGCCAATTCCTATACATAAAGATGTTCGAACAAGAATATAACGTATTTACCCCTTCAGGCATCAGCACCCTCAATCAATACTACATAGCTCGTCAAAACGGGCTTCTTAATCCCGAGGTCATCGAGAATCCGGAATTAAAGGCTTATGTCGAGAAAAGTATCGCCAAACATGGAGTCCGCTTTGATGCGCAACATGGCGAACTTTTCATAGACGCCTATCATGTCATCGACACTTACGGATTGAAGGAGGTGCAAGAAGCCGTATCGGCGTCTAATCACAGCAATCCTATCGGTTGGTTTAAGAATATCAGATATCGGAGCTATGAAGCCTCTACATACCCCTTGCTTGCTACATATTGCAGTAGTCCAATCATAACATTCTTTCATGTGGTCACATGCAACATAGGCGCCTTGTATCTATTCCTTATTATTTATACCTGCATATTATTCTATTGGATTTATAAACACAAATCATTGCCTTGGACATCTTGTACGCTATATATGTTGGGATGCAGCAACCTGATAGTAGCAATCATAGGAGCACAAGACGCATGGAATCGGCTGATATTACCATCCATCCCCATCTACCTGCTAATGCTCGGTCAGCTGTACAACATGATACGAGTATGCAAACCACAACTGCATGATTAGAGCATTCCCTCAAATAATACAAAAGCAATCGAGGCGACAATTTCTATGGATTGTCGCCCCGATTGTGATATTTTTAGTTTATCAGAAGAGGTAGCTCACTTTGACTGAGAGAGACCGATTGCGCGCACTGAAATTGGTGAGCAACACGGTTTTGGCTTCATACGACATGCCCCAATTGTATTCACACGACACCTGCCAATGACGTTGCACCTCAGCGCCGATACCGGCTGTGATAGCAAAATCACCGCCTGGATATTCCATTGCATCTACATTACCCGAAGCTATCTTTATGCCAAATGTAGGTCCGGCATAAATGAATGGCGCAATCGTGTTTTCTACACCATTTAGCTTAGTGTACTTAAAGCGCAGATGAAACGGAATCTCAACATAGTGGATATACACTCGCTCTTTGCCATATCCTTGCGAAGCCCATATCTCGCGCTCGCCAAGATGGAGCGAAGCCCCACGCTGCGAGTAAAACAACCCGGTATTGATACCGAATCCGACACCGGGAAATATCATTTCGCCAACCACACCGGCGGAAGAACCGACCGACTTATCTATCGTGATGAGGTCTTGCTTGAAATCCATATTGGTGACATTCACCCCCAACATCGGACCATAACGAAACTGAGCTACAGCTTTTTGTGCGCCAAGGAGCGCGACTGCCATCAAAAGGCATATAACGATTTTTTTCATTGTCAGAGATTGATTTGTTATTGTAACGACAAAGATACAACAAAAAAATGAATGGAATGCGATAGATAGAAAGAATATAATTCACAACTTCCGACCATTATAGACGAAGCAACCACATTCCACCCCATCAAGACGCCCCACACCACAAATTTAACTTAGCTAAACATCTTATTTCATTCTATAAAAACATAGTCATATAAACCGGAAGATACAATACATCCGAGTCTTTATGAATATCTTTTGTATAAACAATATATTTGTGCATTACGCGTGATGAAAATTTTCCACAAAAAGCATCTAATGAAGCATGCGCTTTATATCCTGATGATTTTACCTCTATAGGACTGACTTTATCACCATCGGCAATCAAAAAATCTACTTCATAGTTGTGCTTTCCGCTATCGGTAGGGAAGGTATAATAATATAACTCATGCCCCGAAACTTTCAACATTTGAGCTACAACATTTTCATAAATGTACCCAAGGTCAGCACTTAGTTTATCGCTAAGAAGCTTTCGATAAATCGTATTATCTATGAACTTTTTATCCCAAAAAGCAAGAGTAACAAATAATCCAGTATCGCCCATATACAATTTATATTTGTTCGGATTTTGATGTAATGCCATTCCCACATTTGGGTCATTTGCATGGTAAGCGATATTGACTACCATTGATTCTCTGATTTCCGAAATAATTTCTGACAAATTAGAATTGCGTGACCTATCTGTTACGCTCCATGCCAAATATCTATTTGCGTTATTAGTCAATTGTGCAGGAATCTGGCGAAACATTTTAGATGCACGGCCCGATGAATCTATTTTATTGAAATCATCATCATACAACGCTATGATCGAACGTTTCACACTATCCACCTTCTCAAGGTTATTCGTATTTAGATATGTAGCCACGGCTTGTGGCATCCCTCCGATAAGCATATATAAGCGAAAATCTCGCATCAATTTACGATTTGCTACATCCCCCATTGAAATTTTACGAGAGAAACAGCTTTGTAGCAACTTTATTGTTGCCGTATCACCTAACGCCCATTTAAACTCCTCATAATCCATTGGATACATATAGAGTTTAACTTCTTCACTTGGGATTAAAATATCCTTAACATTCTTTCTGATTGATATAAGAGACCCCGTTTCTATATAATCATATCGACCATCTTTCACAAGATATTTGATTGCTTGCCTTGCTTTTGGGGCGAGTTGAACCTCATCAAAGATAATGACAGATTTTCGCTCATGCAGTTCTACACCATATTCCAATTGCAGACGCATAAAAATACGACTGAGATCGGATATATCATCAAACAAATCTCGGATTTCAGCAGAACACGCCGCAAAATCCACTAATATATATGTTTCATACTCATTTTTCGCAAACTCTTCGGCAACAGTCGACTTACCGACACGTCTTGCGCCTTGTATCAAAACTGCAGTCCTACCCTCATCGGTTCGCTTCCAGTGTAGAAGTTCGTCATATATCTTCCTTTTGAACACCATATTCTTGCTTAAATTTGAAGCAAATATAGCTCATTTTGCACGAATCTCAAAATGTTTTTGCCCAAAACATGCACGAATCTCAAATTGTTTTCGCCCAAAACATGCACGAATCTCAAATTGTTTAGGTAAAATTGATGTTTTCAGCGGCTTGTCAGGAGGTTAGAGGTGATAGTAGTCTTTGAACCATTTTATGGTGGCTTCGATGCCGTGGGCAAGTGTGGTTGAGGGTTTGAAGCCGGTGACCGATTGGAGTGCCGACGAGTCGGCGTAGGTCTGATAGACATCGCCCGGCTGCATGGGGAGAAATTCTTTCGTTGCCTGACGTCCTATTACAGCTTCGATCGTGGATATAAAGTCCATCAATCTGATAGGCTGAGAGTTGCCTATGTTGTAGACACGATATGGTGCAGAAGAGCTGCTCGGATCGTGGCTCGTCGAGTCCCAGTCGGGTTGCGACTGAGGTATTACGTCGATGATGCGCACCACTCCCTCTACAATATCATCGATATAGGTGAAGTCGCGAAGCATATCGCCATTGTTAAATACCTTAATAGGGCGATCGTTGAGAATAGCGTCGGCAAACAGAAAGGGCGACATATCAGGGCGTCCCCACGGGCCATAGACCGTGAAGAAACGCAACCCTGTGGTAGGCAAGCCATAAAGAGCACTATATGAGTGAGCCATCAGTTCGTTAGACTTCTTTGTAGCCGCATATAGGCTGACGGGATGAGCTATACCATCACACTCCGAGAAAGGCACATTGCCATTGAGGCCGTAGACACTGCTCGAACTTGCATAGACGAGGTGTTTCACCGCCGTCTGCCGGCAACCTTCAAGGATATTGATAAAGCCATCGACATTGCTCTCAATATAGGCGTGAGGGTTGGTGAGCGAGTAGCGCACTCCGGCTTGCGCTCCGAGGTTGACTACGATGTCAAACTTTTCGTTGACAAAAAGCATCATCATAGCTTGCGTGTCTTGCAGATTCATTCGAATAAAACGATAGCGAGGATACGACTCACTCGGCACATACTTATACCACTCTACCGAAGAGGCTTCAATACCGGCTCTCGACAATCGGCCGAACTTGAGCGAAGTGTCGTAGTAATCGTTGATATTATCTAATCCCACTACTTCATGCCCGGTGCCGAGCAAACGCTCAGCGACAAACGACCCTATAAATCCGGCTGCACCTGTAACTAAAATCTTCACTTTCGGCTATTTACATTCTTCATAATCAAACGGCGAGCCAAGTTCTGCCAAATGAGGATGGCAACGATCCTTGTCGGAAAGCAACACCGCCTCAGCCGGGAGTCGCCAATCGATAGCCAAGTCGGCATCGTCCCACGCCAACGCTCCCTCGCTCTGCGGAGCATAGAAATTGTCGCACTTGTATTGGAATATCACCTCATCGGAAAGCACACTGAAACCATGGGCAAATCCGCGAGGGATGAAGAGCTGGCGATGATTGTCGGCCGTAAGCTCCACCGCCACATGCTGTCCATAGGTGGGCGAACCGCGACGAATGTCGACTGCCACATCAAGCACAGCACCTTTGATGACGCGCACCAACTTGCTCTGTGCATAAGGCGGTTTCTGAAAATGCAAGCCGCGTAGCACACCATAGCTCGACTTGCTCTCGTTGTCCTGTACAAAACGCGTAGCGCGAACTTTTTCCTCAAACTCTCGCTGCGAAAATGACTCGAAGAAATAGCCACGCGCATCAGTGAAGATGCGTGGCTCTATTATGACTACACCCTCTATCGGGGTTTTTATTACTTCCATTTATTCTAATTTCAATTCTTTGATTACTTTGAGCAGATACTGTCCATACTGATTTTTGAGCATCGGTTGAGCTAATTGACGCATCTTGTCGGCGTCAATCCAGCCGTGACGCAAGGCTATACCTTCGAGACAAGCCACTTTAAGACCTTGGCGTTTCTCGATCACTTCGATATAAGTGCTTGCCTCAGCAAGCGAATCGTGAGTGCCTGTATCGAGCCACGCAAATCCACGTCCGAGAGTCTCCACACGCAACTCTCCATCTCGTAGAAATTGCTGATTTACCGAAGTGATTTCAAGTTCACCGCGAGCCGATGGTTTTATCGACGCAGCCACATCCACCACCTTGTTTGGGTAAAAATACAATCCCGTGACGGCATAGTTACTTTTTGGCTCTTGAGGCTTTTCCTCTATCGATAGGCATCGTCCTTGCGCATCAAACTCCGCCACCCCATATCGTTCCGGGTCACTCACCCAATATCCGAAAACCGTAGCAAGTCCCTCATTTTCAGCCGCATCAACTGCTCTCCGTAGCTGTGTGGTAAAACCATTGCCATGGAATATATTGTCACCAAGCACCAAGCAAGCCGCATCATCTCCGATAAACTCGCGGCCTATGATAAACGCTTGAGCCAATCCATCGGGCGATGGCTGTTCGGCATACTCGAACTTCACCCCATAGTCACTTCCGTCGCCAAGCAAACGGCGAAATCCGGGAAGATCCTGCGGAGTGGAGATGATAAGTATCTCGCGAATACCGGCAAGCATCAATACCGACAGCGGATAGTAAATCATAGGCTTATCGTAGACAGGCAGAAGCTGCTTCGACACTCCTTTAGTGATGGGATATAAGCGGGTGCCGGATCCACCGGCAAGAACTATACCTTTCATAATCAAATGATTATTCGTTTTTACTCGTATCTATACCCACAAAAGTACATAAAATTTTCAGCCTGTCCAAATAATACTGCATCACTCTTAGCTGACAAATAACAACCTACACCACGAAACGAGCGACTAATTGTCATCTTTTGTCTTCTCTTTTCAACTTATTAAAGAAAAAAAGTCGGTAGGTGCTTTTTTATTGTTATCATTTGATGTATCTTTGCAGAAAATTTCTGACAAACAGAATTATTCACTTAAAATAATTACGCTAAATGGTAAATTACAAAGACTTAGGTCTCGTGAACACTCGCGAGATGTTTGCCAAAGCAATCAAGGGTGGCTATGCTATCCCTGCTTTCAACTTCAACAACATGGAGCAGCTCCAAGCTATCATCAAGGCTGCTGCCGAAACTAAATCACCGGTTATCCTCCAAGTTTCTAAGGGTGCTCGCAACTATGCTAACGCAACCCTCCTCCGCTACATGGCTGAAGGTGCTGTTGAATACGCAAAGGAACTCGGTTGGGAAAAACCTGAAATCGTTCTTCACCTCGACCACGGCGACAGCTTCGAGCTTTGCAAGAACTGTATCGACTGCGGTTTCTCTTCTGTGATGATCGACGGATCTCACCTCCCCTACGAAGAAAACGTTGCTCTCACCAAGAAGGTCGTAGAATACGCTCATCAATTTGATGTTACCGTAGAAGGTGAACTCGGTGTATTGGCTGGTGTTGAAGACGAAGTATCAAGCGACCACCACACATATACCAACCCCGAAGAAGTTATCGACTTCTCTACTCGCACCGGATGCGATAGCTTGGCTATCTCAATCGGCACTTCTCATGGTGCTTACAAGTTCACGCCCGAACAATGCACCCTCGACGAAAACGGCAAGCTCGTTCCCCCGCCATTGGCATTCGACGTATTGAAGGCTGTTGAAGAAAAGCTCCCCGGATTCCCCATCGTACTCCACGGATCTTCTTCAGTTCCCCAAGATGAAGTTGAAACCATCAACGCTAATGGTGGCGCTTTGAAGGCTGCTATCGGTATCCCCGAAGAATGGCTTCGTGAAGCTGCTAAGAGCGCTGTTTGCAAGATCAACATCGACTCTGACAGCCGTTTGGCTATGACCGCTGCTGTGCGCAAGGTATTCGTTGAAAAGCCCGCTGAATTCGACCCACGTAAGTACCTCGGTCCGGCTCGCGACAACATGGAAAAACTCTACAAGCACAAAATCATAAACGTGCTCGGTAGCGACGGCAAGGCTCAATAATCAAAGCAAAGCTACTAATAATTTTTGAGGTCGACACTTTCACAAGTGCCGACCTTTTTTTGTGCCAATCTTTCTGCGCGAACTATTTTGCTCCGTCACGCGTTTTGATAGGGAAACTAAACACACATACTAACTCTCATATCGCTATGGACTGGTTTATTGAACTATTTCGCAATCATCCCGCTTTGGCTGTTTTCTTCACCTTGGCCGTCGGTTTCTGGGTGGGGAAATTAAAAGTGGGTAGTTTCTCTTTGGGCACTGTCACCAGTGTGCTGCTGGTCGGTGTCGTTGTCGGACAGATGGACATTGAGGTGGGCGGACCGCTCAAATCGGTGTTCTTTCTGCTTTTTTTGTTTGCCATCGGCTACAAAGTGGGGCCGCAATTTTTCCGCGGACTTCGCAAGGATGGTCTGCCGCAGGTCTATTTTGCCATCGTCATGTGCCTGTGTTGCTTGCTTGTCACTTGGGGCATCGCTAAGGCTATGGGCTATAACGCCGGCGAAGCAGCCGGATTGCTGTCGGGCGCACAGACTATCTCGGCAGTGATTGGTGTGGCCGGCGACACTATCCAAAATCTCGACATCTCCCCCTCTGAGCGTCAAAACATGATTAATATCATTCCGGTGGCCTATGCCGTGACTTATATCTTTGGCACTGCCGGCTCAGCGTGGATATTAGGCTCGTTAGGGCCGCGAATGCTCGGCGGAATCGACAAGGTTCGTCAGGCTTGCCGCGAGTTGGAGAGCCGGATGGGAGGCGACGACAAAGCCGACTCTCCGGGATATATCAACGCCAATCGTCCGGTAGTGTTTCGCGCCTATCGCATCGTCAATTCTTGGTTTGCCGACGGCAAAAGCATCGAGCAACTGGAAGATTATCTAAGTAGCCAAGGCAAACGCTTGTTTGTGGAGCGTGTGCGTCAAGATGGCAACATCATCGACTCGCCATCGGCTTCGCTCACTCTCCGACAGGGCGACGAAGTGGTGCTCAGCGGCCGCCGCGAGTCGGTCATTGGCGAGGAGGAATGGATTGGGCAAGAGGTCGTCGACTCGGCTTTGCTCGACTTCCCCATCGAGGTGTTGCCGGTCATCATCGCCAAGTCGCAATATGCCGGGCAGACACTGGGCGAGATTCGCGCGCAGAAGTTTATGCACGGCGTGAGCGTTCGTCGCATCTCTCGTGCAGGAGTCAATATTCCCGTACTCGCAGCCACCACTATCGACCGTGGCGACACTGTAGAGTTGGTGGGGCTCACTCGCGAGGTTGAAGCAGCTGCTCGCTATCTCGGAGCAGCCGACCGAGCCACGATTGTCACCAACATGGTATTCGTTGGCTTGGGCATTCTCATCGGTGGCATTTTCGGCGCGATAGCAGTGCGCATCGGTGGCATCCCCATCAGCCTTAGCACCAGCGGTGGCGCTCTGATTGCAGGATTGGTGTTTGGATGGTTTCGCTCTTCCCATCCCTCGGCCGGCAAAATTCCCGACGCTTCGCTATGGGTACTCAACAATGTAGGGCTCAACATGTTTATCGCCGTCGTCGGCATTTCAGCTGGGCCGAGCTTCGTCAAAGGCTTCACCGAGATAGGTCCAATGATGTTTGTAGTCGGCGCCATCGCCACTACTCTGCCACTGATTATCGGCTTGATATTGGCTCGATACGTGTTCCGCTTCCACCCGGCACTCGCTCTCGGATGCTGCGCCGGAGCCCGCACCACCACCGCAGCACTCGGCGCCATCGAAGAGTCGGTGGGCAGTGAAACTCCCGCCCTTGGCTACACTATCACCTATGCCATCGGCAACACCTTGCTCATCATCTGGGGCGTCGTAATCGTTCTCCTCTGTTCCTAATCACTCTCCTTATACCTATTTCCGTTATGGACATTGTAGTCACTGCGCAACTCTTATGTCCTTTTGTTCTTATGTCTAAAATTATTTATTTTTATGTCTAAAATTAAAAAAGACTCTCGCGACGCAGCTCTCGACTTGTCGCAACTAAGTCCGTTTGAACTTAAAAATCGCCTCATCGACATGGCCGACGAGAGCGTACGTCATCTCGCCCACACCATGCTCAACGCCGGACGTGGCAACCCCAACTGGATAGCAACCACTCCGCGTGAAGCATTCTTCACGCTCGGCTCTTTTGCCTTGGAGGAATGTCGACTCACATTCTCCATCCCCGACGGCATCGCCGGATTGCCACAGAAAGCCGGCATCGCTCGGCGTTTTGAGCAGTTTCTCATCAGCAACGCCTCGCTCCCGGGGGTAGCTTTTCTAAAAGAAGCCTACGACTATATGCTCCTTGAGCATGCAGCCGACCCCGACGAGTTGGTACACGAATGGGCAGAGGGCGTGATTGGCGACCAATACCCCACCCCCGACCGCATCCTAAAATACACCGAAATTGCCGTGCGCGACTATCTCAACCATGAGCTTTGCGACTCGCGTCCGCCTCAAGATTCGATGCAACTGTTTGCCACCGAGGGTGGTACGGCAGCTATCTGCTATATCTTCGACTCGCTCATGCAAAACTTTTTGCTCCACCGAGGCGACAGCATTGCACTATTAGTACCGGCATTTACCCCCTATATCGAAATTCCGGAACTGGACCGCTACGACTTCGACGTGCTCCACATCTCTGCCGGCGCGATGACCGACGACGGACTACACAGCTGGCAGTATAACGACGAAGACATAAATCGCTTACGCGACCCACGCTACAAGGCTCTCATCATCATCAACCCAAGCAATCCACCGAGCTATGCGCTGTCGCAACACACCATCGACCTGCTCGCCGACATCGTTGCTCACTCCAACCCCGACCTGATGATTATCACCGACGATGTTTATGCCACTTTCATCCCTCATTTCCGCTCCGTGATGGCCGACCTGCCTCGCAACACTATCGGCGTCTATTCGTTCAGCAAATATTTCGGTGCGACGGGATGGCGAGCTGCTGTTGTAGGCATCTATGAGGATAATATCTTCGACTGTCGCCTAAGTCGCCTGTCGCCTAAGCGAAAGAAAGCACTGCACCGCCGCTACGAAAGCCTGTCGTTGCACCCCGAAAAGCTCCGATTTATCGACCGCATGGTGGCTGATAGTCGCCAAGTGGCTCTAAACCACACCGCCGGACTAAGTCTGCCACAACAGATACAAATGAGCCTCTTTGCCCTATTCAGCCTCGTCGACAAGAACAACAACTACCGACACCGAATGCTCTCGCTCATCGACCGACGCCTCAAATCGCTATGGGACAGCGCCGGATTCACCCTCATCCCCGACCCGCTTCGTGCCGGCTACTATAGCGAAATCGACATACTCGTGTGGGCTGAGAAATTCTATGACAACGAGTTTGTGGTCTACCTCAAAGAGCACTACTCGCCACTCGACATCGTATTTCGCCTCGCCTCCGAGACCGGATTGGTAGTGCTTAACGGCGGTGGCTTCGATGGCCCTCAATGGAGCGTACGTGTATCCCTCGCCAACCTCAACGCCGAAGACTACCAACGCATCGGCCACTCCATCCGCCAAATCCTCACCGAATACGCCACCGAATACCAATCCGCCAACCAAACTTTGTAGGTACTACCACCGACAAAGCCCACGTCCGCGATTGCAAAGCAATCATTAATCCATAGCTGGTGGAGACTTCGCCTGTAGCGAGGTCTCCACCGTTTTTTTATGCTATCTGATAATTGGGTCAACGATGTAGACCTAATATCCTTTTCTTTGTACACATTAATAGAAAAAACGACATTTCTTTAAGGTTTCTAATGACCATCCGGCGCCAAATCGATAAGTTAATCTATCGGATAGTTTCTTTAGAATTGCAATCCCATATTGGGCTCTATATTGTCCATGTTGCGCATCTTCTACAATATATCGTCCGATCTCATATTTAGCAAATACTTCGCCTCTATTGATACAATCTTTTTGCGAGTATTTTCGATAACTACCGAGATTCGTTCAAATAGAGAATCTATTATTTGTGGCTGTATTTCGTTAGGCTCTTTCATATTGATATTGAGAATTATTGTTTGACAAAGATAGTGCATCTTGCTCAAATCATATCATCTCTAATACCTCTTTATTCACCCTCATATCTTAATGCCCCCCTACGAAAAAACTTCCGTCACTTTACCGCGTCAGCCTCTCTTGCATCTCTCCTCTTTCATCTTTCCTCTCCATTATGTCTTTATGTTCTTATGTCTCCCAAAAAATTCTGTGAGATTCTGTGCCTTTCCGCGAGCTTTTATCGGTTGATTTGAATAGTTTTCTTGAATTTCTACCACGTAGCCGTCTCCCTCTTTATATATAATAATGTCGAGCGACGACACCCAGTTTACATAGTGAAGTTTCAACCTCACTCGTTCGTCATCTTGGCAGGCATAGCTACCGGCCACCATAAAATTCGCATCCAAACCCTTAAAACGGTCAATAGGAGTAATCGAATACGGCGGATATGCCACAAGGCGCGATGTTATCCATTCACGATAACCCAATCTGATATTCTCTTTTCGCCCGACAGAGTCAGTCACCGATAGAGTCATGCCATCACGCTCAGCGTTGCAGCTTATCGATTGCCATCCCAGCTTGTTTGGCTCAAGAGCGATAGTTTTACCTACTAATTCGCGAAGCAATTTTGAGTCTTTCGTTCCGCTCACAACCGGAAGTTCATACGACTGTTGCTTCCGCTGTAGGCGCTTATAGTCGGCACTTTCAGCAAGAGCAATATCTCCTACTTGCGATGCAAAATTGAAAAACAGCTCTCGTTGTCTACCCCCATCGAGGCGCGTACATTCGGTAATCACCATCACCAAATCCTTTTCGGGAATGACAATGATATATTGCCCCAACGCACCATCGGCACGAAATGCTCCGGGATATTTGCACATCCATGTTTGATAGCCATAGTCATCGCCATTCTTCACATCTACTTTCTTGGTGGTCATAGCATCGATCCATTCCTCTGAGATAAGCCGATGCCCATTCCACACCCCGCGATTCATCAGCAGAAGTCCGAATTTTGCCAGCGACTCACTCTGTATATGTAGACCCCAACCTCCGGTATTGATACCTTCCGGACTCATCTCCCATCCCACCTGGCTGATATTCATCAGAGTGAATAGCTTTAGTCGCAGATAGTCCAATAGAGTCATCCCCGTGACACGTTGCACTATCGCCGAAAGCATATATGTAGCCATCGAATCATATTGAAACACCTCTCCCGGCTCCGCTACAGGCTTCTTCAGAAATGTCCCAATCCACTCACTTGTCCGGCTACGCATATTCCAGTCGGGAGTAATTCCCGAACGCATAGTCAGCAGATCTTCCACAGTCATATCTGCTAATTCAGGCGATATCCTTTCGGGCAAACACTCCGGGAAAAACGACGCCACGCGATCGCTCAGACGCAACCGATTCTCATCGATGGCTATACCGACGGCTGCAGCCACAAATGTTTTGGAACAAGAATACATTGTATGCCGATATTCGGCTGAAAAAGGTCGGGGATATATCTCACCGATCACTCTTCCTCGGCGTGTCACCATCACGCTGTGTATCTCCGTCGCATCAAGCGCCATAAGCGAGTCAAACAGCGCCTCCACTTCTGCCGATCTCACACCCACAGCCTCAGGCGTGGAGCGAGGCAACTCGTTCGTCTGTCCATACGCCGTCAATACCACCAACAGCATCACCACGGCCACCACCTCTCTAATACTCAACATATTTATGAATGCTAAATAAAATTCAAACAAAGACAAAGATAGTGAATCTTGCTCAAATAGTATCATCTATAAGACCTTTTTCCTCGCCTTATTATCTTCATGCCACCTCCGAAAAACCTTCCATCACACTACCGTGTCAGCCTCTCCTTCATCTTTGCTCTTTCTCCGTTCCGCCTTTCAACTTTTTTTCGCTTAATGTGACATAATGACATAATACCCATCTATTTTTGGTTGTAACTTTGCGCTCGATAAAATTATTATAACTATAAATACTATTGTAAATATCTAAAACTATGTACACATCATTTGAATTCAACCCCCTATGGCCTGTGAAAGTTTTACCTCCGATCAAAGATGCCGTCAGGCCTCCATTTTTCTCAAAAGTAACTAAAAATCACACAAGATGTAGATTAGCCCAACAATTTTCGCTAATTTTGTGGCTTGATATAAGTGATGAAACGTTCTTACGAGATATTTCGTGCAATTTTGGTTGCGGTGTTGGTGTTCGCCATCGGACTCCCCGCCTTGCTATATGTATTGCTGTCGCTCCCTGTCGTGCAGGATAAAGTCCGTGCAGTCGGCGAAGAGGAACTAAGTCGTCTCATCGACTCGGATGTGCGTATTGGCGAAGTTTCGATCGCTCCATTCAACAGGCTCACACTATCCGACGTTGCCATCACTAACCATGCCGGCGATTCGATCATCGGCATTGAGCGTCTTGGTGCCGGAATCAAGCTCAAAGACCTTATTTTCGACGGCGACATTACGGTCACTTACGTCGAGTTGATTGGCATGAATGCCCGCATCAGCCGTGCCAACCCGGGGGCACCGCTCAACATTCAGCCCATCATCGATGCACTCCAACCCAAGGACAAGACTAAGCCGCCGACTCGCTTCGAGTTGGCTGTCAATTCTATTGTCATACGTCGCTCTTCAGTGGCTTATGATGTCTTGTCCGTACCCGACACTGTCAGTGGGCGTTTCAATCCGTCACACACACGCATCGACGATTTCAAAGCCGACATACGTCTGCCCCATATCAAGAACGACGATTTTGCCATCGACATCAAGCGATTGGCACTACGCGAGCGTTCGGGTTTCACTCTCGAAAGCCTTTCGGGTGTGTATCACATATCTTCGACAGGAAGCTCCATCTCCGATATGGTTGTGGAGTTGCCGGGCACACGCATTGCGTTGAAAGATATGGCGCTGAATTATAGCTCGTGGAACGAGCTTAAGCAGCAACTGCCTCAAATGCCGCTAAGCATCGGCATCAAAGAGGGTAGCCATGTATCGCCTACCGATTTTGCATCATTTCTGCCGGCTCTGAACGGTCTCGACGAGTCGCTATCTGTCAGATTGGATGCGTCGGGAACTACCGACTCTATCCATATCGAGGCTCTCGACATTGCCGACCCTTCTGGTAGCTCGCGGCTCAGCATGCAAGGCTCGATTTGTGGAGTTTCCAATGCTCCGACCGATCTCGGAGTCGATTTCCCGTCTATAGCCATCGATGGCTATGGTGTAGACATAGCCGATCTTATCGGTCGCCTTACCAAGGTGTCACCAAAAGCTCAAAGCATCGTGTCCAATCTCGGGCATATCTCTATCGATGGAGCCGTTCAAGGCTCGCTCACCGATGTATGGTTTGCAGGAAGCATAGCTACTGCACCCGGTCGCCTCGATCTCGACGTCGACTATCGCCGCTCATCGCCCTCGTCGCCCATAAGACTTTCAGGCACAGTACAATCCGACACTGTCTCAGTCGGTTCGCTTCTCGACAATCGCAACTTCAACAAAGCGGCAGTCGACTTGACATTCGATGCCACGTTCTCTCGCCAATTGCTCTCGGCATCGCTCACCGGCGCTATTCCGGTGCTCGACTTCAAGGGCTATCGCTACAACAACATCACTGCCGACATCACTGCCGACCACGACCATTATATAGGAAATGTGGCTCTCAACGACGAAAACGTGAAGTTGCTCATCGAGGGCGACGCACTGCTCGACCACACAATGCCTACTGCCGATTTGAAATTGCATCTCGACGGAGCCAACCTGAGCCAACTGAATCTATGGGAGAAATATCCCGACCACAGTCTGTCGACCGACCTGACTGTCAATTGGAGCGGAAAGACTCTCGACACCGGCAACGGAACGATACGTCTGAGCGACATTGCATTCGTAGACCCACAAGGGCAAGGAATCAACATCGACCGATTTGAATTGCAAGCCACCAACAGCGACTCGCTCCAATATATCAATCTGCAGAGCGACCTCATCGAAGGGGCTGTGATGGGGCAGTATGACTTTGCATCAATAGCGCAGACCGTCAAAGACGTCGTGTCGCACACGCTGCCGGTATTTTTCGGAGGCGAAGTGCAACACGTTGATATGGAGACTCCGCAAGGGCGCATAAACAATCTGACCTACAACTTTGTGGTGAAAGAAAACAATGAGCTGACCGACTTTTTCAAAACGCCGGTGCGCATCATCTATCCCATCACCATCAATGGCTTAGTCGACCAAGAAGAGCATCATCTTGCGCTCAATATAGATGCCCCCTATCTGCAACAGAAGGACAAGTTGATTGAAAACACAGCCTTGCGTATCGACGTCGACGGCACGATCAATCGCAGCAACCTCTTTGCGTCTACGGTTTTCCCCACCAAGAAAGGTCCGGCATCGATAGTGATAGAGAGTAATGGAGCTGCCGACCGCATCGACACCGATGTGTCGTGGCATGTGGAGCGTCAGCGCGATTTCCATGGCGATGTAAGTTTGTCGGCTCTCTTCGGTCACAATGAGGGGAACTCCGGCTACACAGCCGCAGTCGACATCAATCCCACCAAGATGGTAATCAACGACACCACTTGGACCATCAGTCCGGCCAAGATATATGCCGACATCGCTTCGAAGCATATCGATGTCAGCGGTATCGACGTACGCCGTGCCGGGCAGTATATCACAGTAGATGGCACAGTCTCCGACAATCCCGACGATGAGCTTTGCTTGCAACTGCTCAACGTCAACCTCGACTATATCTTTGAAACGCTCGACATCGGCGCAGCCATGTTTGGCGGCGACGCCACAGGCAAATTCTATGCCTCGGGATTGTTCAGCAAGGAGCCGCGCATCAACACACCCAATCTGCATGTCGACAACATCAAGTATAACGGAGCCGCGATGGGCGATGCCGACATCGTGAGCGCCTGGAACAATACCGACAAATCGGTCGACATCGATGCCGTGCTCAAACAAGAGAATGGGCGTGAATCGGTGATCGACGGCTCGATATATGTGTTGAGAGATTCGCTCGATTTCCGATTTACGGCCGACCGCGCCAACATCGGATTCATGCGTCCCTATATGGAAGCGTTCACCTCCGAAGTGTCGGGATATGCTTCCGGCGATGCCCATCTGTGGGGTACGTTTAAACTCATCGACTTGGAAGGTTGCATCTTTGCGGAAGATCTGAAAGTAAAAATCGACTATACCAACACCTACTACACGGCTACCGACTCGGTAACCATCAATCCAGGTTCGATAGAATTTGAAGATGTGAAACTCACCGACAGCTACGGCAACACAGCCAATCTGTCGGGAGCGGTGACTCACACATTTTTCAAGCGTCCGCACTTCAAGTTTGACATCACAGATGCTCACGGATTTTTGTGTTACGATGTCACTCCCGAAATTTCGCCCGATTGGTATGGAAAGATATTCGGCAACGGCACGGCATTCGTGTCGGGAAAGCCCGGCGAGATTGACATCAAAGTCAACATGTCGACTGCGCCCAAATCGGTGTTTACCTTTGTGCTGTCGGACACAGAAGCCGCCGGCGAATACTCATTTATAGAGTTTCGCGACCGCAACTACAAGCCGAAGCCTATCTTGCCCGACACAATCCTCCAGCGTGGCACTCCCGAGTTGGCAGAGCTATTGCAAGCGCGTATCGCCAAGCAAGTAGAGAGCAATCCGTCGGTATTCAGCATCAATCTGCAAGCCGACGTGACCCCTGAAGCGCAGATGATATTGGTGATGGACCCCATAGGTGGCGACCGCATCCGAGCCAATGGCAGTGGCAATCTGAGGTTGGAATATGTGTCGTCGGACGATGAATTTAAGATGTATGGCTCGTATATTCTCGACCGCGGGAGCTATAACTTCACCTTGCAGGATATAATCATCAAGAACTTTACCATCAACCCCGGAAGTGCCATCACATTCACCGGCGACCCCTTGGCGGCAACACTCAACATCGAGGCCGTCTATTCGGTCAACGCCAATCTCAGCGACTTGGACGAATCGTTCTTGCAAGATCGCGAGCTCAACCGCACCAATGTGCCGGTAAATGCCTTGCTGATGGTCAATGGCGATATGCGCCAACCTGACATAGCATTCGACCTCGAATTTCCGACTCTTACTCACGACACTTACCGCAAGGTAAAAAGTATCATCAGCACCGAAGAGATGATGAGTCGTCAGATACTCTATCTGATGGCACTCAATCGCTTCTACACGCCCGACTATATGGGCTCGACAACGAAGGGTAGCGAGTTGGTGTCGGTGGCATCGTCGACTATCTCGTCGCAGCTGAGCAGTATGCTCGGTCAGTTGAGCGACAACTGGAGTTTTTCGCCAAATTTCCGAAGCGACAATGGCGATTTTTCCGATGTGGAAGTCGATTTGGCATTGTCGAGCCACTTGCTCAACAATCGCTTGCTCTTTAATGGTAATTTCGGCTATCGCGACAATACGTATAACAGCAACTCGTTTATCGGCGACTTTGACATTGAGTATCTGCTCAACAAGTCGGGCAATATTCGCTTGAAAGCCTACAATCGCTACAATGACCAGAACTACTATGTCCGCACGGCGCTCACAACTCAAGGAGTGGGCATCGTGTTTAAGCGCGATTTCGACAATATTTTCTCGTTTTTGCGTCCGCTCCGCAAGAAGAAAGTCACCGAAAACGTGGAGCCGACCGACAGCGTGATGAAAGAGGAAAGTGGAAAGAGCAAAGATGGGCTGACGCGGTGATGTATAAGCGTACCTTAGTGGCACGACGAGAGGCACGACGCCCTATATCCACCAGCTGAAGCCGGAGGTTCCCACAGATGATGCTCTGTCGGGCATTGCCGGGAGGCAGAGGATGGCGATGATGAAGAATTTTGGGGATGTGATGAAAATTTAACGGATAAATTTGCATTGCAGTTGATTATAATTTGCTATATTCGCAGTCGAAAACGATAGCAAATCGAAGCCCATTGGCGACAGGATAGCTATATTATTAGAAATCAAAACATTACAAAATATGGTATTTAATTTTCGCATTGTATCTGACGAAGTCGACAATTTTAAGAGAGAAATCAACATCGATGCCGATGCTACATTTCTTGATTTGAGAAATGCAATCTGTGATTCGGTAGGCTACAGCAAAAATGAGATGAGTTCGTTTTTCCTCTGCAACGAAAGTTGGGAGAAGGAAAAGGAAATCACACTTGAGGATATGGGTAGTGACTCCGACGAGGATGTATGGTTGATGGAAGACTCGATATTGAGTGATTTTATCGAAGATGAAGGTCAGCACTTGCTTTTTGTGTTTGACTACATGACTGATCGCTCATTCTTCATCAAGATGAAAGAAATCATGCCGGGCAAGTCGCTCAAAGACCCTGTGTGCACAATCGCTATGGGTACTCCCCCACCCCAAACAGTCGACATCGAGGAATTTGACGCAAAGATAGATATGAAAGCTGCATCGATGAGCGACATCGATGAGGAATTTTATGGGTCGGATGCGTATAACGATGACGAATTTGACGCCGAAGGCTTTGACGAGATGTCGTTTGACGAATAGTCGCTGACACTCTACGCCAAAGGGTAAAATCGAATATATAAGGCAGCCGGTCGAAATTTGTTATCGACCGGCTGCTTCGTCTTTTTTGCATTTTCGGAAAATTTTCGCTAAATTTGTGTATCACATATAATAAAAACACATAAACCATGGATGTAACAGGAATATCAATTATTGCGGTGGCTGTATTGGCAATTGTGCTGATAGCAATGTATTTTATCTACAACAACAAGGAAATCAATCTGCGCAAGCAGGCGGAGGCTCAGCACAAGCGCGTGGAGAGTGTCCACGATAAGATGTGGAAGATAATCAAGCAGAAAGCCAATGTTACGGAGCAATATCGTGAGATGTTTGAGAAAGTGTATCCCGAAATCATAGCCGGTCGCTATTCAGGGGAGAATAGTATGGCGATGAAATGGATACAGGAAGCTAATCCGGTGATCGACACAGCGCTCTATCGTGACTTGATGAATGCGATAGAGATACAACGCGAATATTTCCACAACGTGCAGTCGCAGATGCTCGACATAATCCGCGAGCGCGAATCGCTGATAGAGAACTATCCCTCACGCTGGTTTATCAGCAATAAGAGCGAAATCGAATATGAGGTAATCTCTTCGACACGCTCAAAGACGATCATGGACACACGCATCGACGACGAGATAGAAATGTTCAGTCAGAAGACAGAATAGCGGCTACGCGATGACAGCATTTTTATATCTGATACCGCTACTTGGGTGTGCAGTGCTCTATATGGTGGGGGGAAGCACATACGAGTGGGGGTATTATGTGGGACTGATAGTAGGATCGATGGCTTTTACGGGCATAATCCATTACTTTATGCTCCGCCACCTCACTATGGCCACCGAAAAATTAGGCGGATATATCACAGATATAAGACACGAGGACTCCTGGACTGAGATACAGGAATATACCGAACAGGAGGCTTGTGGTCGCGACAGCAATGGTCGCACGATATATCGCACGGTAAAGAAGAAGCGCTATATCTATCACCCGGAACGTTGGATATATTACACAAGCGTGGGTTATAGCCACAGCATTGACAGCCGAAGCTATAATCAGATAGCGTGGCGGTGGGGTTCACCACGCCACAACTTCAGCATCTGCGGAAGCAATATCGTGGGAGGCGTAAGATATGGAGACACCTACTACTTCAAGGATAGCTGGAGACGCTTTGGTGTGGAGTTTGACCCTTTTGCCAACAAACGAATGGCAGGAGTGATCATTCCGGTGACCGAGTCGCATAAATATAAAAACAAAGTGCAGTCGTCGAACTCGATATTTCGCTTCGAGAAAATAACCGCCGAAGAAGCTGAGAATGAGGGATTGCACAACTATCCCAACTATGTGGGCTACGATCAAAGTCCGGTAGTGGGGCGCGAGATCGACAACAATGCGCTGTGGTATCTGCGCTTGATCAACGCCTACTATGGAGCAATATGCCAAATACGAGTGCTTATAGTGTTTTTCGATGCCAACAAAGGGATTGAGATAGCCGAACGACAACGTGCCTATTGGAAAGGTGGCAACAAGAATGAGTTTGTGGTGTGCCTTGGCATGGAGGGCAATAAGGTGGAATGGTGTCACACCTTCAGCTGGATGGATGAACCGGTGCTGGGAGTGAAAACGGAGGACTATTTCAGACAAAACCGGGAGTTGGACATGCCGGCATTCGGTAAGTGGCTTCGCAACAATTTAGGCTATTGGAAGCGCAAAGAGTTTTCCGACTTCGACTATATAAGAGTAGATTTGACACAAGCACAATATTGGAGTTTAATGGCTCTGACAATGGCAATAAACGGCGTAGCAATATATCTAATGCTATGCATTAAATGAACGAAGACAACTTCAACAAAGAAGCTGTTTTCGATTCAAGAGGGAGGATGGATGAGGGTGGATTCGTAGTATTCGCTCACGTCGTCCTTTTCGCGTCGAGGCGGCACTCCATAGTTGCCCAAAACAGGATAAGTAGTAACTAAAATTTGTCCCTCGTAGGTGGTACCGTCTTCAAGAATCAGTACTGCGCGTTTAGTCTGTCGCATACGATAGAATATATATGTCGTTAACAATAGCGGTTCGCACAACGTTTCTATCGTAAAAACCATGCAAAGTTACAATCATTTTCGCAAATAACTATCATTTTGCTTGAAAAATTTTCTTTTAATAGCAAAATGTCGAAATATCACAGACTCTCTACAAAGCCGATTAATCTCGAAAAAAATTTCGTATCTTTGTCAACCAGAATGAGTAAAGTTAATAGCATCATGAAGAAAAGGAACTTATGGTTGATGATTTGCCTATTGGTTGGTTTGACAACTTTGGGACAAGAGAAGAAATACCGCGACAAGGGGTATAATGAAACCACGCTGGAATTGATTCAGATGGTAGAAGAAAACAGTGAATTGAAATCGTTGCTGACAGAGGCTATCAAGAAGGGGAAAAGCATTAATCCCGACAAGAAAACCAATCCGGCGCAGTCATTAGAGGAGTATTATGACTTCATCGACTATTCCCAAAAAGTGATGCCATGGGACGTGATTCTTTGTCCCGGGCAACCCACCATCTTCGGACGTATGTATCAGGCACTCTGCTATTGCTACTTTATCAATTGTATGCCATTGGAGTCGCTGGAGAACAAGAACCTCTTTACCGCTTCGGTGCAGTATGTAGAGCCTTACCGCAATTGGTTGGTAAAGTATTGCCAATCATGGGGTAACTATCTCTCTTCAACAGAGTCATGGAACAAAGAGTATGAACAGCTAATGATGGTACAGGAAGAACTGGGAATGACCAACGGTTGGTACGAAGACCCGGCTAACTGGCACTCGTTCAACGACTTTTTTGCTCGTCGCTTGGCGTCAGCAGACCAACGCCCCATTGCCGAATCCGACAATTCGGCTGTAGTGGTATCCCCTTGCGATAGTGAGCCACAAGGCGTATGGGCAATCGACGAGGATTCATATATCGTGACCGACGAGAAGATTGCTGTAAAGTCTCGTGTATTCAACTCCGTGCGTAACCTCATCTCCCCGGAAAGTCCCTATTGCGATGCCTTTGCCGGAGGAATCTTCTACCATGCGTTTTTGAATGTGAACGACTATCATCGCTACCACTTCCCTGTGAGCGGTGTGATAAAGGAGCTGCGGGTAATTCCCGGCGACGATGCATTGGGCGGAAGCATCACTTGGAAACCCGAACTGCAACAATATGTGGTGGATTGCTCAGTGCCGGGATGGCAGAGCGTGGAGACACGCGGTTTGGCTATCGTAGAGACCAAGGAATATGGCCTTGTGGCTGTGATGCCTATCGGTATGTCGCAGGTAGCGTCCATCAATTTTGAAGAGCACCTGAAGGTGGGTGATACTGTGGAGAAAGGCGACATGCTGGGATACTTCCTGTTTGGCGGCTCCGACTTTGTGTTGGTGTTCCAAGAGAAGGCGCGATTCCGGCTCACAGTACCGGCGAATGCCAATAATGCGTGGGAGCATATCCTGATGGGTGAGAAATTGGGAGAATTTGGGAAATAAAGGACTAAGCGTGGCATATATATTGTAACCATCGGCAACAGGACGATAAAGGTTGTGATATAATTTTTCATTGACACACTGCCATCACAATAAATCCCGCCGGGCAAAAGTCTCGGCGGGATTTTTATTTTCGGGAAAGAAAAAGTCCGCACGAACATGGAAACGTACGGACTTTCGGGATATGAGAAAATTTGATGGATTTACGGGATAAGATTGTGAGCGCGGAACACTTTCTGAATCTTTTCGAGCGCTTCGGAGACTTGCTCTTTGGTGTGAGTAGCCATAAGGCTGAAGCGGATGAGAGTGTCGTGAGGAGCAACAGCAGGCGACACCACGGGATTGACGAAGATACCCTCTTCAGAGAGATCGTGAGTGATTTGGAATGTCTTGTAGTTGTCACGAATGTAGAGAGGGATGATAGGAGTAGAAGTGTTGCCGATTTCGCAGCCCATGTTGCGGAAACCTTCGAGGGCATAATTTGTAATTGCCCAAAGGTGCTCTTGATGCTCCGGCTCGGTCTCCATGATTTCGAGAGCCTTTAGCGCAGCGGCAGTAGATGCCGGAGTGATGCTGGCAGTGAAGATATATGAGCGCGAGTGGTGACGGAGGAAGTTGGTGATTTCCTTGTCGGTAGCAATAAACCCGCCAAGCGAAGCGAACGACTTGCTGAATGTACCCATGATTAGATCGACATCCTTAGTGACACCGAAATGATCGCAAGTACCACGACCACCACGACCGAACACACCGATACCATGAGCTTCGTCGACCATCACAGCTGCATCGTATTTCTTGGCAAGACGTACAATCTCGGGGAGATTGGCTACGTCACCTTCCATAGAGAACACGCCATCGGTAACGATGAGTTTCACTTTATCGGGCTCGCACTTTTGGAGTTGCGCTTCGAGCGACTCCATGTCGTTGTGCTTATATTTCAGTTGCTTAGAGAATGAGAGGCGACGTCCTTCGATGATAGACGCGTGGTCTTGTTCGTCCCAAATGATATAGTCTTCGCGACCGGTAAGGGTAGATACCACGCCGAGGTTAACACCGAAACCGGTAGAGTAGATCATCACATCTTCTTTACCGATATATTCGGCGATACGCGCTTCGAGTTGCTTGTGAAGGTCGAGCGTACCATTAAGGAATGGCGAACCGGCACAACCGGTGCCATACTTGCGGGTTGCTTCGATAGCAGCTTCTTTGATACGAGGATCATTTACGAGACCGGTATAACAATTCGATCCAAACATCAACACTTTCTTGCCGTTGATAATAACCTCGCTATCTTGCTCGCTTGATATAGCGCGGAAATAAGGATAAACGCCGGCAGCTTTAGCTTTCTGCGGCTCTTGGTACTTGTCGAGTTTAGCTTGTAATAGCTTCATAGTTTATATGAGGAATGTATTTTTTTATATGATAAACTATCTGCCGATGCGATATACTCACATCAAAGCAGGCTGCAAAGTTAACAATTTTTTTCGACAAAATGGTCTGAATTTTCGCTTTTTTGAGAAAAAATCGACAAATCCGCCGATTAAAAAGATAGGAGGCACATCGAGCGATGCACCTCCGGTATCGTAGTTTTATTAACCTTCTATCGGAATCAATCGACAGTCACGCCGGCAAGTTCGGGATCGATCATGATACGACCGCAATACTCACAAACGATGATTTTCTTGTGCATCTTGATTTCCATTTGCTTTTGCGGCGGGATGCGGTTGAAGCAACCACCACAAGCGTTACGCTGAATATACACCACACCTAAGCCGTTGCGAGCATTCTTGCGGATGCGCTTGAAAGCAGCGAGTGTACGAGCGTCAATGCGAGGCTCGATTGATTTAGCTTTTTCGAGGATACGCTCTTCGTCTTGCTTGGTTTCAGAAACGATTTCTTCGAGCTCGGTTTTCTTTTCGCCGAGGATGTGCAAGTGGTCGTTGAGTGTTTCTTCTGTGATAGCGATTTCGTTGGTCTTATTGTCGATAGCACGGCAATATTCGTTGATGTGCTTTTCGCTGGCTTCGATTTCGAGACCTTGGAACTCGATTTCCTTAGAGAGGAGGTCGAACTCACGATTATTTTTCACTTCATCGAGCTGTTGCTTGTAGCGTTCGATTTTTGCGACGCAATTGTTGATATCTTCTTTACCGGCAGCAATCTTACGACGAAGCTCTTCGATGTCGCGCTTGTAGTTTTCGATACGAGTGCGAAGACCTTCGATATCGTCTTCAAGATCCTTTACTTCGAGAGGGAGCTCGCCACGCACGGTGCGTATGCGGTCGATTTCAGAGAGAAGAGTCTGAAGTTCGAAGAGTGCTTTAAGGCGTTCTTCTACGGTGCCTTGTTCGTTTTTAGTCTTATCGTTAGCCATAGCTTACTTATAGTTTATCGGATTTTTTTCTTTATCTGAATAACAGACCGCAAAGTTAGGAAATTTTTTGCTAATTACGTGATAAAAAATATCTTTTGTGCAATGTTCGCTCTCATAATGGCCAATATCGATGATAAAAATGCGCTCAGCATAGTCGACAAAGTCGTGATATTTCACATCGGAAGTGATGTAGGCTTGCGCACCTGCAGCGATGGCATCGGCGATAAACGATGCCCCTGAGCCGCCACACATCGCCACTCGGCTTATCGGCTCGATGGGCGGATTGGTGCAACGCACTATCGGCGATGAGAATGCTTGCTTCACTCGCGCTATCAGAGCGTAGGCGCTGAGTGGCTCGCTGAGAGTGCCGACAGCACCTGAGCCGGCATGATGATTGACATTGGTAAGAGCGATAAAATCGTAGGCCGGTTCTTCGTAAGGATGAACGGCGATGAGCGCTTGCTCTACCCTACTCTGCAACCACGCCGGGAGCAACACTTCAAGACGTGTCTCAGGCTCTACGTGCATTCGGTGGATGTTGCCCACATAGGGATTTGCACCTTCAATGGCTCGGAATGTTCCTTCGCCCTTGACGCTGTAGCTACACGAGTCGTAGCAACCGAGCTGACCGGCACCGGCCTCAAAGAGAGCCAAACGCACTGCGTCGGCATGTTCATGCGGCACCATGGTGACGAGCTTCATCATGCGACCGGCTTGCGGCTGAAGCACCTTAGTGTGCTCTATACCAAGCCGACGTGCCATCTGATGCGACACGCCATCGGGTGCATTATCCAAAGATGTGTGGCATGAATAGATTGCCACTCCGGAAGCGATAGCTTTGATGACGGATTGCTCTACGGGGGTGGCGCCTGTGAGCCGCTTTATGCCTCGAAAAATGAGCGGATGATGCGACACTATGAGGTTGCATCCGCGCTCTACGGCTTCGTCGACAATGGTCGGCGTGACATCGACACACAGCAACACTCCGGTGCATTCGTCGGCTATAGAGCCGACTTGAATACCGGAATTGTCGTAGTCCTCTTGCAGAGGGCGCGAAGCCACTTGCTCAAGCTGATATATTATGTCGGCAATGCGCATTGCGGAATGTCGATTATTCTTTTTCGGGAAGAACGGTGGCGATACAAAGTTCTTGGAGCTGAGCATCATCGATAGTCGATGGTGCATCAATCATGGTGTCGCGGCCGGAATTGTTTTTCGGGAATGCGATGGTGTCGCGGATGGAGTCGAGACCGGCAAGAATAGACACAAAGCGGTCGAAACCGAAAGCGAGACCTCCATGAGGGGGTGCTCCATATTTGAATGCGTTCATCAAGAAGCCGAATTTGTAGTTGGCATCCTCTTCGGTAAGCCCCAAGAGACGGAACATCTTGTTCTGAAGTTCGGAGTCGTGGATACGAATCGACCCACCACCAAGTTCATTGCCGTTGACCACCATGTCGTAGGCTGTGGCACGTACAGCACCGGTGTCGGTGTCGAGCAAGTGAACATCGTCGGGGTTGGGAGCGGTGAACGGATGGTGCATAGCATAGAAGCGTTGAGTCTCATCATCCCACTCGAAGAGAGGGAAGTCGATAACCCAAAGGCACGAGAACTTCTGCGGGTCGCGGAGACCGAGTTGCGAACCCATTTCGAGACGCAACTCGCAGAGTTGCTTGCGCGTCTTCATGGTGTCGCCGGCAAGGATGAGAATCAAGTCGCCTGCCTTTGCTTGGCAACGATCTGCCCAAAGGCGGAGATCGTCTTCGCTATAGAATTTCGATACCGAGCTTTTGATCGAACCATCTTCTTCGAGCTTAACCCACATCAAGCCTTTAGCTCCAATCTGCGGGCGCTTCACAAAGTCGGTGAGCTTATCGAGCTGTTTGCGAGTGTAGCCGGCACATCCGGGAGCGCAAATGGCTCCTACATATTCAGCATCGTCAAGCACGGCAAAGCCTTTGCCTGTGGTGAGGTCTTTGATTTCGACAAAGCGCATATCAAAACGCGTATCAGGCTTATCGCTACCATAATATTTCATGGCATCGGCCCATGTCATGCGTGGGAACGGCTCGGTGAAATCTATATCTTTCACATATTTGAATATATGCTTTACGAGACCTTCAAATGTTTGGAGCACGTCTTCTTGCTCCACAAACGACATTTCGCAGTCGATCTGGGTGAACTCGGGCTGGCGGTCGGCGCGAAGGTCTTCGTCGCGGAAACATTTCACGATTTGGAAGTAGCGATCGAAGCCACTGACCATAAGGAGTTGCTTGAATGTCTGAGGTGACTGGGGCAAAGCGTAGAACTCACCGGGATTCATGCGCGAAGGCACCACGAAGTCGCGGGCGCCCTCGGGAGTGGACTTGATAAGTACCGGGGTTTCTACTTCCAAGAAGCCTTGCCGGTCGAGGTAGCGACGGATTTCAAATGCCATCTTGTGACGCAATTCGAGATTGCGACGCACAGCGCCACGACGAAGATCGAGATAGCGATAGCGCATACGCAAGTCGTCGCCACCATCGGTGTCGTCCTCGATTGTGAACGGCGGCACATCGCTTCGGTTGAGCACTTTCAGTTCAGAGGCGATAATTTCGATGTCGCCGGTAGGTATATTTTGATTTTTGCTTGAGCGCTCGGCAACAGTACCGGTGATTTGTACCACAAACTCGCGTCCGAGGTGGTTGGCAGCCTCACAAAGGTCGGCATTAACTTCGTTGTTGAACACTATCTGAGTGATGCCATAACGGTCACGAAGGTCGACAAAAGTCATCCCTCCCATCTTACGGGTACGTTGCACCCATCCGGCAAGTGTGACTGTAGCACCGACATTGCTGATGCGGAGTTCTCCGCAGGTATTTGATCTGTACATATCGCGATTGTAATGAAAATTCTTACTTAAGTGGAAATTTTGTGTAAAGATACGGCAAATGCGCGGAATATAGAAATTTTTATTCAGTTTTGCGTTTTTTCATGCTACTTGGAGAACCACCAGCGGAGCTTTTCCCAGAGGGAGTGGGGAGGCTCTTTGACGTGGATGCTGATGTGGGCGTCGGCAGTGAGAAACATTATAGATGAATGAAATACGATGGCTATTTCGTGCTCGAATCGTTCGATGCCATACACGCGATTGAGATCTATGACGTGGAATGGCGAGCGAGGGTCGACGGCTGCGATGGTGACTATATTATTGTCGATTGATATGCCACAGGAGGAGAAGGCTTCGTCGAGCAGTGGCGCGGTGTCTAAGTCGTCGATCGATGATGGCCGACGACGATATTTGCGATAGATGTATTCGATAACTTTTTTAGTAATCATTGCACTTCATGTTTTTGACGTGGTGAATGAGCCGACCGAACGAGGGTCGAGGTATATATTACGGGAAATTTCCCTTATGTATTTTGCTTAACATACAAAGATAGTTAATTGTTCACGAAGATTGCAATATTTTTTTTTGACGCAAAAAAACGGCAGCCGCCGGCTGCCGTTTTGTCAGTATTATGTTGCTACGATATTACGCAAGGAATGCGAGGAGCACACCGGCAGCAACTGCCGAACCAATCACACCGGCAACGTTCGGACCCATGGCGTGCATGAGCAGATAGTTGGATGGATCGTATTCGAGACCAAGGTTGTTGGAAATACGAGCCGACATGGGCACAGCCGATACTCCGGCATTACCGATGAGCGGATTGATTTTCTTATCCTTGGGAAGCACGAGGTTGAAGATCTTAACGAAGAGCACACCCGATGCTGAAGCGATAACGAATGCCATGAAACCGAGAGCGAAGATACCAACAGTCTCTACAGTGAGGAATTCTGACGCTTGAGTAGAAGCACCTACGGTCATACCGAGAAGAATGGTCACGATGTCGGTAAGAGCGTTGCTTGCAGTCTTGGCAAGACGGGTGGTCACACCACATTCGCGGAGCAAGTTACCGAAGAAGAGCATACCGAGCAACGGAAGAGCCGAGGGCACTACGAAGCACGTGAGGAGCATACCTACGATAGGGAATATAATCTTTTCGTTTTGCGACACGGCGCGAGCGGGTTTCATCTTGATGAGACGCTCATTCTTGGTGGTGAGCAATCGCATGATAGGTGGCTGAATCACAGGCACAAGAGCCATGTATGAATAAGCCGACACGGCGATGGCTCCCATCAAGTTGGGAGCGAGTTTCGACGAAAGGAAGATAGCCGTAGGACCATCGGCGCCACCAATGATGGCGATAGCACCGGCTTGGTCGGGCGCAAAACCAAGAGCGAGAGCCACCATGTAGGCGCCAAAGATACCAAACTGGGCGGCTGCACCGACGAGGAGCAATTTGGGGTTGGCGATAAGAGCCGAGAAGTCGGTCATAGCACCAATACCAAGGAAGATCAAAGGAGGATACCATCCGGCGCTCACGCCATTGTAGAGGATGTTGAGCACAGAACCTTCTTCGTAGATACCGATTTCAAGACCAGCTTCGGTGTTGAATGGGATATTACCAATAAGGATACCGAAGCCGATGGGCACGAGGAGCATAGGCTCGAAGTCTCGCTTGATAGCAAGATACATGAAGAACAATCCCACGAGAATCATTACCAAGTGAGGCCAAGTGCAGTTGGCAAAACCGGTAAGTTCCCAGAAAGTGGCGAAATTGTTCGATATAAATTCACTGAAACTCATTGTCGTATCTTCTTAAAATTATTCGATAACAACGAGATCATTGCCTTCGAGCACTGCATCTCCGACATTAACATTTATGGCAGCAACTTTACCATCGCGACCTGCGTGGATAGAGTTTTCCATCTTCATCGCTTCGAGGATAAGGACTGTATCGGCTGCCTTAACTACATCACCAACCTTAACGCGAATGCCGAGGATAGTGCCGGGTAGCGGAGCCTTAACAGTGTAGCCTTTGCTTTCGACAGCAGGCTTAGAGATAACCTTGCCGCCGCCTTGAGTGCGTGGAGCAGCCGAAGGACGAGGAGCGTTAACGATGGTCACGGGAGCTTGCTTCTTTTCAAGCTCTACCTTGTAGGGAGTACCATTGACTTCTACTTGGGCGATGTTGTTGTCGATATCGCCGATAGCAACTTTGTAGGTGTTGCCGTTTATTTTATATTTATATTCTTTCATTGTAGTGATAAAATGATATGTTAGAAATACCGGCGATTATCGACGGGGAGTCTCGCGAAGTGTATAAATCTTAGAGCTCCAAGGAGAGTAAGCGCGCTTCACCTTGTTGATAGTAAGCACGGTGTCTTCCTTGTCGTGAGCATTGAGGTGGTCGTGAAGAGCCATCGTGATGGCAGCGATAACTTCGCCAGAGTCTCCATCGGGACGTTCGCTCGAAGCCAATTCCTTGGGCGCAATACCTTGCGATTTTAGTTTATTGCGCTTGGTGCTTGCCTCGCCAATCTTGCTTATGGCATAGAAGCAGAGACACAACACGAGCAATGCGCTGAACACAATCCCCATAGCCATAAGAGTAAGAGCAACACCGCTACCATCGAGCTCGGCGAAAAGCTCAACCTTGCTGTTGGTATCAACGATGACATTGTTGCTACTCGGAGTTATATAATGTTCATTAGAGCCATCACGGATTTCCCATGCGTCCACTCCGGTGCCCTTGCCATCTTCTTTGCGAGCAAATGTCTGATTGGCTTGCAGCGAAGCAGGGACAGTGATCGAGTCGATAAGCGACACGCCGTTGGCGTCGTAGATACCGATCCAGTTGTCTTGTCCGGGTTTGAGAGTGAAATTGATGTGGAATGTGCCCTTGTTGGGCTCGCCATCAGCCCAAAAAATCACGTGCTGACGAGGAGGGATCTCAGTGTTGACATCTCCTAATGGCACGGGATATTTCTTGGGTACAGCGGGATCGTCGGTGAGATATACGCTTGATATCTCCATCGGAGCGTATGCCGAGTTGTACAGCTCGATCCACGCGGTGTGCAAGCCGTAGTCGTCGACGTAGTTGTTGTCGTTCTGAACCATAACTTCGTTGATGCGAAGCGCTCTACGCCCTTGAGCTTGGGCGATGCCAACGCACGAAAGCACGGCAATCAGAAGTATAAGAATCTTCTTGTTCATAATTTTTCCAATGATTATAGAGGAATATTACCGTGTTTCTTAGCGGGGTTAGAAACTTTCTTGGTCTGGAGTTGTTGCAATGCGCGGATGATGCGGAAACGAGTGTTACGTGGTTCGATAACGTCGTCGATGTATCCGTATTTAGCGGCATTGTAGGGGTTGCAGAAGAGCTTGTTGTATTCAGCTTCTTTTTCTGCGAGCACCTTAGCGGGATCTTCAGCTTCCTTAGCTTCGCGAGCATATAGCACTTCTACAGCACCTGCACCACCCATAACGGCGATTTCAGCGGTAGGCCATGCGTAGTTCATGTCGCCACGGAGTTGCTTACAGCTCATCACGATGTGGCTACCACCATAGCTCTTGCGGAGTGTAACTGTAACCTTGGGCACAGTAGCTTCGCCGTAAGCGTAAAGGAGTTTAGCACCGTGGAGGATAACACCATTGTATTCTTGACCTGTACCGGGGAGGAATCCCGGCACGTCGACGAGCGAAACGATAGGAATGTTGAATGCATCGCAGAAGCGTACGAAGCGAGCAGCCTTGCGCGATGCGTTGCTATCGAGCACACCGGCGAGATATTTGGGCTGGTTGGCTACGATACCTACCGACTGACCATTGAAGCGAGCGAAACCTACGATGATGTTCTTCGCGTAGTCGCGTTGAATTTCGAGGAATTCGCCATTGTCGATGATAGCACCAATCACTTCATACATATCGTAAGGCTTGTTGGCTGAATCGGGGATAATCTCGTTGAGTGAGTCTTCGAGACGATCGATCGGGTCGGTACATTCTACCAACGGAGCCTCTTCGAGGTTGTTTTGCGGAATATAGCTAACGAGCTTGCGGATGATCTTCAATGCTTCTTCGCCATCTTCGGCAGCAAAGTGAGCTACACCACTCTTAGAAGAGTGTACTTCTGCCCCACCGAGAGCTTCTTGAGTCACATCTTCGCCGGTAACGGTCTTCACTACCTTCGGACCGGTAAGGAACATGTAGGAGATGCCCTTGGTCATGATAGTAAAGTCGGTCAACGCGGGAGAATAAACCGCACCACCGGCGCAAGGACCGAGGATACCTGAGATCTGAGGAATCACACCTGACGCCATGATGTTGCGTTGGAAGATTTCGGCATAGCCGGCAAGAGCGTTGATACCTTCTTGAATACGTGCACCCCCCGAGTCGTTAAGACCGATGACAGGTGCACCCATCTTCATAGCCATATCCATCACTTTGCAGATCTTCAAAGCCATGGTTTCAGAGAGCGAGCCACCGAATACGGTGAAGTCTTGTGCAAACACATAGACGAGACGTCCGTCGATAGTACCATAACCGGTCACAACGCCGTCGCCGAGATAAGATTTCTTTTCTTGTCCGAAGTTGGTGCAACGATGACGGAGGAACATATCAAGTTCTTCAAACGAGCCTTCGTCGAGGAGTTGAGCGATACGTTCACGAGCGGTGTATTTACCTTTGTCGTGTTGTTTTTGGATGGCTTTTTCGCCGCCACCGAGGCGAGCTTCGTTGCGAAGGGCAATAAGCTCTTGTACTTTTTCAAGCTGAGTGCTCATATTTTGTCGTTATATATAATTTATGTATGAGTAATTACTTGTTAGGGTCTTCGCAAAGTTCGATAAGAGTACCGAGAGTAGATTTTGGGTGGAGGAATGCGATGTTGAGACCTTCAGCGCCTTTGCGAGGAGCTTTGTCGATGAGCTTTCCGCCTTTTTCTTCAACTTCAGCGAGAGCATTTGCAACGCCGTCGGCAATAGCAAAAGCGATGTGTTGGATGCCACCACGACCGCCATTGTTAGCGATAAACTTGCTGATAGCGCTGTCTTCGGCAGTGCCTTCGAGCAATTCGATTTTAGTCTGTCCTACTTTGAAGAAAGCAGTGCGCACTTTTTGGTCGGCAACTTCCTCGATGGCAGTACATTTAAGGCCAAGGATGTTTTCGTAGAAAGGGATAGCTTCGTCGAGCGATGGAACAGCTATACCAACGTGTTCGATATGCGAAATATTCATAACGTATAAAATTTAGGTTGATAATAATATATTTCTTAATTACGCGGCAAAAGCGGTAGCGTCGCGACACACTACCACTATTACGACTGCAAATTTAATAAATTAATTGACGCAGAGAGAATAATTTGGCATGAAAAGTTGACAGCGCGAAGTCGAAAAGTGACTTTTTTTCATATTTTTCGACCGAGAGTGGAAATTGTGTCACGTCATGCCGCGTGGCATGTCATGTGTTTTATTGCTAATAATCAACCAATTAGCCACACGAGAACTTTTTGGCACAAGATTTGTTTTTAAGTAAATGTCGCGTCAATGATCCGACGGGACATTTGAGTTTAAGAAATAAAAAAACAATAACAATAAAAACAGATTTTAATTATGGGAAAGATTATCGGTATCGACTTGGGAACTACCAACTCATGCGTATCAGTACTCGAAGGTAATGATCCAGTTGTAATCCCTAATAGTGAAGGTCGCAACACCACTCCATCGGTTGTTGCATTTGTAGATGGAGGCGAACGCAAAGTAGGTGACCCCGCAAAGCGTCAAGCAATCACCAATCCTAAGCGTACGATCTACTCTATCAAGCGTTTCATGGGCGAAACGTTCGACCAAGTAGCAAAAGAAATAGACCGTGTGCCTTACAAAGTGGTACGTGGCGACAACAACACTCCGCGCGTCGACATCGACGGTCGCGAATATACTCCGCAAGAAATCTCGGCTATGATTCTCCAAAAGATGAAGAAGACAGCCGAAGACTATTTGGGTCAAGATGTGACAGAGGCTGTAATCACAGTACCTGCCTACTTCAACGACTCTCAACGTCAAGCCACTAAGGAAGCCGGCGAAATCGCAGGCTTGAAGGTGCGTCGTATCGTGAACGAGCCTACTGCGGCAGCATTAGCTTATGGTCTCGACAAGAGCGACAAGGAGATGAAGATTGCAGTATTCGACCTCGGTGGCGGTACATTCGATATCTCGATTCTCGAACTTGGCGATGGCGTGTTTGAAGTGAAGTCGACCAATGGTGACACTCACCTTGGTGGCGACGACTTCGACCATGTGATCATCGATTGGTTGGCACAAGAGTTCTTGAACGATGAAGGCATAGACCTTCGTCAAGACCCGATGGCTCTTCAACGCTCGAAAGAAGCAGATGAACCGGCTAAGATCGAGCCCTCACCAAGCACCAGCACCGAGATCAACCTTCCGTATATCATGCCTGTAAATGGTATACCCAAGCACTTGGTAAAGACTCTTACTCGTGCTAAGTTTGAGCAACTCGCTGATCGCTTGATCCAAGCTACAATCATTCCTTGCGAGCAAGCTCTCCGCGATGCCGGACTAAGCGCATCGGAAATCGATGAAGTAATCCTCGTGGGTGGTTCGACCCGTATCCCGGCTATCCAAGCTATCGTAGAGAAGTTCTTCGGCAAAGCTCCATCGAAGGGCGTTAACCCCGACGAAGTAGTGGCTATCGGCGCAGCTATCCAAGGCGGTGTGCTTTCAGGCGACGTTAAGGACGTGATCCTTCTCGACGTAGTGCCCTTGTCGATCGGTATCGAGACTTTCGGTGGCGTGATGACCAAGCTCATCGATGCCAACACCACTATCCCAACCCGCAAGAGCGAAGTGTTCTCTACCGCAGCCGACAATCAGCCGGCAGTAGAAATCCATGTGCTTCAAGGCGAACGCCCGATGGCAAAGGACGACAAGACACTCGGACGCTTCCATCTCGATGGCATCGCTCCCGCACCTCGCGGCATACCTCAGATTGAAGTTACATTTGAAGTTGATGCCAATGGTATCCTCAACGTATCGGCAAAGGATAAGGCTACCGGCAAGGAGCAAAGCATCCGCATCGAAGCATCAAGCGGTCTTACTGACGCAGAAATCAAGCGCATGAAAGACGAAGCTGCGGCTAACGCTGCTGCCGACGCTAAGGAAAAGGAACGTATCGACAAGCTCAACCAAGCAGATGCCATCATCTTCCAAACCGAGAAGCAACTCGGTGAACTCGGAGACAAGATACCTGCCGACAAGAAAGCGACTATCGAGGCTGCTCTTGGTAAGCTCAAAGATGCTCACAAGGCACAAGACATCGCCGGCATCGATGCTGCAATCAAGGAAATCGAAACAGCGTTTGGCGCTGCTCAGCAAGACATCCTCAACGCTCAGCAACAAGCAGCCCAAGCAGGGCAAGCCGGTGCTCAACCGGGCGCAGGCTCAGCTTCTAAGGGCGACGAAGGTGTGACCGACGTAGACTTCGAGGAAGTGAAGTAAGACAGATTTTAGACTATATGCAAAAGGGAGCGGCTCGCGAGCCGCTCCCTTTATTATTGTGAAGAAACATTGTTGATGGGAGCGGGATTAATTTTTTTTTGGAGAGAAGTTGGGGTAAGGTATTGCATAGTTCAAAAAAAGGTAGTACCTTTGTGGTCGATTTCCAACCGAGGAGTCAATCGGGGCGTAGCGCAGTCCGGTTAGCGCACCTGCTTTGGGAGCAGGGGGTCGAAG
>CAZWWS010000011.1:0-48430 GCA_964637445.1 uncultured Muribaculum sp. | reverse complement strand
ATATCTCTTACTAAGAGATATACATCACCCGTATATCTGTTTTTTCACAAAAATATCCCCCTTTTCATGCTGTATTTACTAATTATTTGCACTATCTTTGTATCACACTTGCGGTAGTAGCTCAGTTGGTAGAGCATCAGCTTCCCAAGCTGAGGGTCGCGGGTTCGAGCCCCGTTTACCGCTCCAACTAACTAACATGAAACATATGACGATGCCCTGCTCTGTTTGAAGAGTGGGGTATTTTCATTTCACCCCGGCAATGCCCGTTAGGGCATTCGTCTGCGGTAACCGCGGGCTTCAGCCCGTGGATACCGCACGTCGAGCCACTCGGCGTGCCGCTCAGGTACGCAGTCTACCCACACCGCGCCAGCCCGATTGCGAAGCAATCATTACCCCATAGCCGGTGGTAGCCTCGCCAAGGCGAGGTCACCACCGGTCACCGACACCCTGAAAATCAAATCTGCAAGATTTGTTACCCATTAACGAATCCATCCGGATTCGCCATCCGGCGCATCCCCCCCCCAAAAAAAACACCTCATCTCACTCCTAATTCCCCATTCAAAAAAATTCTGTGAAATCTGTGAGCCCGGCTTTCATCTTTCATCTTACTTATATCTAAAAAAATCTCCGTGCCATGGGCACAAAAAAAAGGAGCCTTGCGGCTCCTTTTCCCTTGCTAAAGCAATTTCAGAGATTACTCAGCATATTTCTTGACAATGATGCTCGCGTTGTGACCGCCAAATCCAAACGTGTTGGAGAGCGCTGCACGAACCGTACGCTTCTCTGCTTTGTCAAATGTAAAGTTGAGATTGTAGTCGATATTTTCATCGAGGTCATCTGCTGCGTGGTTGATTGTCGGAGGCACGATGTCTTCCTGCACCGACTTGATACAGAACAATGCTTCCAACGCTCCGGTTGCACCAAGCAAGTGACCGGTCATTGACTTCGTCGACGAAATATTCATCTTATATGCGTGTTCGCCAAACACTTCCTTGATAGCTTTCACCTCTGAGAGGTCGCCTACCGGAGTCGATGTGCCGTGTGCGTTCACGTAGTCAATCTCATCGGGATTCATCCCGGCATCTTTGAGAGCGTTATTCATGACGAGCTTTGCTCCCAAACCTTCGGGATGGGTTGCGGTGAGGTGATAGGCATCTGCCGACATTCCTCCGCCCACTACTTCTGCATAGATGTGAGCACCGCGAGCTTTCGCATGTTCCAATTCTTCAAGGATGATTACTGCCGAACCTTCACCCATCACGAAGCCGTCGCGCGAGGCGCTGAACGGACGTGAAGCAGTCTCAGGGCTGTCGTTACGGGTCGACAATGCATGCATTGAGTTGAAGCCGCCCACTCCTGCAGGGTAGATGGCTGCTTCGGCTCCGCCGGTCACGATTGCATCAGCCATTCCAAGACGGATATAGTTGAACGAATCGATCAAAGCATTGGTTGATGATGCACATGCCGATACCACACCGAAGTTTGGTCCATGATAGCCATGGAGCATCGACACGTGACCCGATGCGATGTCAGCAATCATCTTGGGGATGAAGAAAGGATTATATTTCGGCCCCTGTTCAATGTTCTTGGCATAATAGCCGGCTTCTTCCTCAAAGGTGTGAAGTCCGCCGATACCTGCCGCAATGATTACACCAACTCGATTCTTGTCTACGCCTTCCGCATTTAGATCTGCATCAGCGATAGCTTGGTTGGCGGCTACTACTGCATATTGTGCATAGAGGTCATACTTGCGTAGCTCTTTGCGATCAAAATGCTCGGTAGCGTTAAACCCCTTTACTTCGCAAGCAAATTGGGTCTTGAACTTTGAAGCGTCAAAATGAGTAATAGGACCGGCTCCGCTCACTCCGGCTACGGCATTAGCCCATGTTGTGGCTACGTCGTTGCCTATCGGGGTGATGGCTCCCAATCCTGTTACTACTACTCTCTTTAATTCCATTCTGTGTTCTAAGGGAATGAGATATTACTTGTTGGTTTCTGCCTCGATGTATGCTACTGCATCGCCTACTGTTTGGATAGCTTCTGCTTTGTCATCGGGGATGGTGATGTTGAATTCCTTTTCAAACTCCATGATGAGTTCTACTGTGTCAAGGCTGTCAGCACCGAGATCGGTGGTAAATGCAGCTGCTTCAGTTACTTCAGATTCGTCTACACCAAGCTTGTCAACAATTATAGCTTTTACGCGTGATACGATTTCAGACATAATGATTACGATTTTAATTAGTAATAGTTATCTTTTGCGGTGCAAAGTAAGCAATTTTTATTCAATTACTAAAACTTTGAGAGCACAAAGTTACTGAAAATGTGTGATTTTTAACCACTTCGCCTCGAATATTCGCCCAAAACTCCCTATTTTTAGGCGATAAGGTCATTTTTACATTTATTTCGCCATGTTACAATTTAGTTACGGGCTGCAATATTTTTTTTCTGCTTACTTACAACATTATCACCACTCTTCCGTTATTACATATATTCTTACTACATTATATTATTAATACATTATAATATTAATACATATTTTATTTATATGACTAAACAACTGTTTTTCATCTCCGCCATTTCTATTTCTCTCCTTGCGTCTTCTCTCGCGGCCTGCTCTTCCGGCTCCAATAGCTCGACTGCTTCATCCTCCGGCGACATCTCCGACTTCCCGGTTCGTCTCAACTACAAATCTTTCTCTCGACAATTCTTTTGCAGCGACGATGACTCTTCCGACGTCGATGCCACCCGAATCTACACCAAAGCCTCTGCCTCCGTGCAGTGGCCGGAGCAGATAGGCGCCGTCGACATCTCGCAACTCTGCGACTCTATCATTTCAATCGTCAACTACAACTCCACTGCCGAAATCAACTCTTCCCACATCAACCCCGTAATCGCCAACTACGTCAATAACCCCGAAGAAGCTGAATATTTCTCTCTGCAACCGGTCGACTCAATACCATACTCCGACGACCTCACCAGAGCCTATTCCCACTCTCTTGATATTTCTTTCTCCTCCCTCACGCGTCGACTTGCCATCATCAAGACCGAGCACTATGCCTACACCGGCGGAGCCCACGGCATCTACGCTTCTTCTTATATGATATTCAGCCTCGCCGATGGCATCGCTCGCCATCTCGCATTCTCCGACCTGTTCCTACCCGACTCATCCCACAAACTCCTCGAAGCCATCACCTCGGCTCTGATGCACAAATACGGCGTCGACACCCCATCGGATCTCGACTCCGTAGGCATTTTCACCGACAACCTCCACGTCTCAACCGACATTTACATCTCCGACTACGACATCATCTTCCACTACGACCCCTACGACATCGGGCCATGGGCCATGGGCATTATCGACGTCCCCATCCCCTACTACAACATTTCCGAGTTCCTCACCCCCACCGCCCTCTCCCTCTTCACCGACTAATCCACCCATCGGGCGAATATTGCAATCCACCCCTACACCCCCCCCCAAAAAAAAACACCTCATCCCATTCCTAATTCCTCACTCCTAATTCCTCACTCAAAAAAATTCCGTGTCATTCTGTGAAATCTGTGAGCCAGGCTTTCATCTTTCAACTTTTTTTCGCTCAATGTGACATAATGACATAATACCACACTATTTTTCGCTGTAACTTTGCCGTCGAAAACAACACAATATTAATCTTTATAATACATAATCTATTATGAACAATACATCATTGAAGCCATTCAGGCAACCGCTTGCAATCCGTTTGCACCTCAGTCATTCCACCATTTGGATCGACGTCACACCCTCAATCCCGGCATTCTGCCTCACACTTTCGGCAGGACGCCGCCGCCCCATCCATCAAAGCAACGCCAGTAAAAAAAGAAAGTCGGACACCGCATCCGAGCAGCATCCGACCTTCATATCTTGCAATTCGCCTCCTATTACAATACGCTTTGGAGATTGTATTTACTGAATTCCATATCATTAAGAGCCTTCTTAGCCACTGAGCTATCCAACTTCATTGCTTGACGAAGGTTGTTGTAGACCATATTGCTATTGTTGGTGCGCGCACCTACCACAGCCATCAAGTAATAAGTCGTAGCATCAGGGTTAGCAACCGATGAGAGAGTACTCTTAGCCTTGCTGTAATCCTTAGTGAGTATTTGTGCTACAGCAGCATTGTTGGTCTTGCTATCGCCAAAAGCACGTACAGCAGCATTGTTGTCGCCCTGCTTGAGATAGTACACACCGAGAGCGTCGTTAAGACCTTCTACGCCGGCAGCTGCACCAAGTTTTTGGTTTGCAGTCTTATAGTCCTTGTTCAAAAGAGCCACAAGGCCTTGGTTCATTTGAGCTTCGCCGCTTTCGGGAGCCATCTTTGCTGCTTGTGCAAAGCTCATCGCAGCAGCCTCATAGTCCTTATCGATATATTGGCATACACCGAGATTGTTGTAGCCGCGATAGTCGTTGGGATATTGTTCTACGGCTGTGTTATAGATTTGCAGACGCTTGTTGTTGTCGTCGGTCAAAGTAGCTGCATAGAGCATTTCGTCAACGCTAAGTTGCTTCGGATCGGTGTTGAAGAGATTCATAATCTCTTCATCGCTCTTTCCGATCACGTTGATCGATGCTGTAATGCGAGAGTAGCGCAATTGCGGAAGAATCTCTTCGGCAAGCTGTTCAAACACCGACGAGAGGTTGCGGATTTCGCGTTCGCGGATTTCCGGATCCTTATACATCGACAATACACTGAGGATAAGCTCCTTATCTTGAATATTGCTTTCTGAAACGAGCTTTTGGAAGCCTTCCCAGTCTTGTGCGGTAAATTGAGCTGTCAATTCGCCAAACTCGGTGATATTGTCTTTCTTGAATTGCTTTTCAAGATAGGCTTGAGTATTCTTTTCACGGTTTTCAGCCAAGCGAGTGTTGAGTTCCACACCACCTTCGGGCGATGCGTATGAAGAAATGTTCACTTCTGCCACTTCGCGCTTAGCGTCGGCATTGGCTGCCTTAAGCTCTGAGTTGAGGGCTTGCATTGCCTCGGTGCGAAGCTCGCCGTCGCGGATGTTTGCTTGATTGATAAGGAACTTGATATCGGCGTTATACTTTTCGTTGATCACGCGCTGGAACTTGTCGGCTGCAATAGCAGGAGCCACACTCTCAGCTGTAGCCAATGTAGAAGTTGCCACAACTCCTTCAGCCACCTTCACGCGCGGAAGCACATATTGCTTGCCTCCCTGTTGCACATCGAAGTTGAGATACAAGTCGCTGTTTTGCATTGCGGGAGTATATTCCACCATGAATGGGATAGATACCGTACCGCCATACTCATAGTTGACAACGGTGTTGTTGCCACGCACTTTTTCGCCTTGGAAAGTGTAAGGTGCCGATGCGGTTTCGCCTCCTTCATACACAAGCACGGGAGTCACGGTCACTTCTGCATTCTTCAAGAAAAATTTTGCAGGGATTTTTCCTGTCACTTGAGCAGGCACATTGTTACCCACTACTTCCAACGGATTGGGATTCACTGTGAAATAGTCTGCCGAAAACTGATTGAGTTTCTTGCTACAACCGGTCGTGAGCAAAACACTACCCGCCAATAGGGTATAACACAACTTTTTGTTCATGATAAATTTAATTGGGTTTATAATAAATTTGTTAGTAGTCTTGTGTTAATTGAAAATCCGCCCGACGAAAAATTTCGCCTACGCAAATTTCCTCATGCAAATATACGGATTTTTCCTATATCCAAAACGTATTGGTAGCATTTCCGTAAGTTTTAGTCACTATTTTTTAATTAATTTATCCTAACTTCATCGCAAAACGAGATATTATCGCTATTTTTGTCGCGTTTTTAGTTTATCCACTTTAATTACACCATTATTGCAGATGAGAAGATGGCGCATTGAAGACAGCTCTGAGCTGTATAACATCAACGGATGGGGGTTGAAATATTTCTCCATCAACGAAAAGGGACACGTGGCAGTGACGCCACGCGAAGGATACGCTTCGGTCGACCTTAAAGAGATCATGGATGAGTTGCAGGTTCGCGACATCACTCCACCGGTGCTATTACGTTTCCCCGACATCCTCGACAATCGTATCGAGAAAATCTCTCGATGTTTCCGACTTGCTGCCGAGGAATACAATTATCAGGCTCAAAACTTTATCATCTACCCCATCAAGGTCAACCAGATGAGACCTGTGGTGGAGGAAATCGTATCGCACGGCAAAAAATTCAACATCGGCCTTGAAGCCGGCTCAAAGCCGGAGCTTCACGCTGTGTTGGCTACCAACATTGCCGAAAATTCTCTGATCATCTGCAACGGATATAAAGACGAAAACTACGTGGAGTTGGCGCTGTTGGCTCAGAAAATGGGACGTCGCATCTTCATCGTAGCCGAAAAACTCAACGAGCTGAGGCTGATTGCGTCGTTGGCCAAGAAGATAGGTATCACACCCAATGTGGGCATCCGCATCAAACTGTCGAGCTCCGGCAGTGGCAAATGGGAAGAAAGCGGTGGCGACCAATCGAAATTCGGACTCAACTCGTCGGAACTGCTCGAAGCGCTCGACTTCTTGCAGCGCAACAAGATGACCGACAGCCTGCGACTGATTCACTTCCACATCGGCAGCCAAATCACCAAGATACGCCGCATCAAGAATGCCCTCCGCGAGGCTTCACAATTCTATGTGCAGCTCTCTAAGATGGGCTTCAACATCGACTTTATCGACATAGGCGGCGGACTGGGGGTGGACTACGATGGTACTCGTAGCTCATCGTCGGAAAGTTCGATGAACTATTCAATACAAGAATATGTCAACGACTCTGTATCGTCGATTGTAGATGCTTGCGAGAAAAACGACCTGAAGCAGCCCAACATCATCACCGAAAGCGGACGCTCGCTGACCGCCCACCACTCAGTACTGATATTCGATGTACTCGAAACGACTTCGCTCCCTATCTGGAAAGACAATGAAGAAATATCCGACGATGACCACGAACTCACTCGCGAGCTCTACGACATCTGGGACAAGCTCAACCAACCGAGAGTGTTCGAAAGCTGGCACGATGCTTTGCAGATACGCGAAGAAGCGCTCGACCTCTTCTCGCTCGGCTTGCTCGACCTGACTACACGAGCTAAGATCGAGAAACTTTTCTGGTCGATAGCACGCGAAGTGGGCGAAATAGCATCGTCGCTCAAACATGCGCCCGAAGAGTTCCGCAAGATCGCCAAGATGATTCCCGACAAATATTTTTGCAACTTCTCGCTCTTCCAGTCGCTTCCCGACTCATGGGCAATCGACCAGATATTCCCCATCATGCCCATCTCGCGTCTCGACGAGAAGCCCACACGCACGGCAACTTTGCAAGACATGACGTGCGACTCCGATGGTAAGATTGCCAATTTCATCTCTTCAGGAGGCGTGTCAAATTCACTTCCTGTCCACACACTCAAGAGTGGCGAGCCTTACTATTTGGGCGTGTTCTTGGTGGGTGCTTATCAAGAGATATTGGGCGATATGCACAACCTCTTTGGCGACACAAATGCGGTGCACATATCGGTCTACAAGGATCATCACGAAATCGACCAGATAATAGATGGCGAGACGGTGGCAGAGGTGCTCGACTATGTGCAGTTCAACCCCAAGCGATTGGTGCGCAACGTAGAGACATGGGTGACCTCGTCGATGAAGGCAGGACGCATCAGTCCGGAGGAAGGACGCGAATTTTTGAGCAACTATCGCTCAGGGCTCTACGGCTATACATATTTGGAGCGCGATTAGACTATGAGCGACAGTCATTACAGATATTTCATGCGCCTCGCCTATCGCGGGGCGTCTTTTCACGGATGGCAATCGCAGCCCAACGCGGTGTCAGTGCAGTCGACGCTGGAGGAGGCGTTGTCGAAGGTGATGCGCCGCCAGATGAAAATCGTGGGGGCAGGTCGCACCGACACCGGTGTGAACGCTCGCACCATGATAGCCCATTTCGACACCGACAACGCGATCGCCGACCCGGCGAAAATAGTGCGCGCGCTCAACTCAATAGTAGGAGCCGACATTGCGGTCTACGATATACGTCGCGTCAGAGGCGATGCGCATGCGAGATTTGACGCCACGTCGCGCACCTACCACTACTATACCCACTCGGGGAAGTCGCCGTTCTGCTATCCACTGAGCTGGCAAGAACCTGCCGGACTGGACTTTGAGGCGATGAACGAGGCGGGACGGATACTGACTCAGGTGTCGGACTTCACGTCGTTTGCCAAGCTTCATTCCGATGCAAAGACCAATATCTGCCGGGTGACTTGTGCTCGCTGGGAGCCTACCGCCGATGGGCATGTGTTTGTGATAACGGCCGACCGCTTTCTACGCAACATGGTGCGCGCAGTAGTGGGCACTCTTGTCGACGTGGGGCGCGGTAAGTTGTCGCTCGACGACTTCAAGCGCGTGATCGAGGCTCGCGACCGCTGCGCCGCCGGCACATCGATGCCACCCCACCCGCTATTCCTCTGGGACGTAACCTACCCGGAAGACATCGATGTGTAAATGTTGGCACACGGATGACGCAGAAGGTCAGATAGGTTGTGCCAAATTTGCGGGATAGTTTTGTTTGTGGAATACTTCTCGTTCCAAGTATTCAGAGAATACCGCTGCGCCTTTATGATTCAGATGATCCAAATCGCCAAAACAACTATCGGGCAATTGCAAATCCTTAAAATCATAGAATTTTATATCCTGATAATTATTTTTATAGAACCGGCTATAATAGGTTGAATCCAAAGGACATTTACCATGCTGTGGCGGAAATAGGAAAATCACACTGATATTCTTATCCTTGCAGAACTCAATTGTTTGGTTTAAGAAATATACCGATAATTCATCAAATTCGGTGGTGATGTATTTGTTATCACCTCTTCGGATTATATCTTCTTCAAGTTTATCTCTGTAAAGGTACAAATACCCCCCGAGATTGTTCATGTTGGTTATATCTGTTTTTTTACCTAAATATGATGAAATATTGTCAGTAAATTTCAACCAATTAAATGGATGCACAATATGACTTTCGATATAGTCAAACGAGCCACAAGCCATCATCTTCGCCAAATTGTCGGAAGAGAACGTGTCAAAAAAATAAGGATTATATAATACGGAATTAAAACCGATTGTAGAGCTGTGACTAAGTAAAACATTGTCATATCCAATGACGATGGTATCCAAATCAGAATTATATTTTTGCACTAATTTTACTTTAGAATAAATAAATTCCATTCGTTCACCGCTTCGCCCAAAATTAAAGCAATTCTTAAGAATAGTGTCGTTTATTGCACATTCAACATGAGAATTGCCGAAGAAGACAATATGAGTATCATCAGGCAATGCCATATTTGACTTTCTCGTTGAGCAGAACAGACACCAAAAAAGGACAAAAACTATGGATGCCGTGATTAAAAATATCATCGATTTTGTCAGAAACTGTTTCATCGCTAAAATTGAAAATAAATAAATGCTTCTTGGCTACCGGCAAATATGGTTAACAACACCAGAATTAGTATATATATACTCCATCTGGCAATCCGAGACTTAATATTACTGATTTCCAACCCAAAATCCTGTTTACGTTGCAACCAGTCTACAGATTGTAAGATGAATATAAAGAATAGTGTATATACAATCTTTATAAATCCGAGATCGATATCCCTAAAATTCGGTAGCGATAGTAACGACTTATCGCACATCAAGCCAATATAATCAATTGCATGCGATAGTGAATCGGCTCTGAATATTATCCACCCAAAAACGACAAGCACAAATGTGGTAAACATCTGAATAAACTCTTTTGCCGATGGTAAGAAAGCATTGGGTGCTATGCTCAGGCTATATTTTGTATTTTTATTCAATAGGATTAATACAACAATAAGGAGACCATTATATAATCCCCACACAATATATGTCCAATTGGCACCATGCCACAATCCGCTGAGGAAGAACACAATAAATGTGTTTCTTATAATCGAATATTTTGAGCCACGGCTACCTCCTAAAGGAATATATACGTAATCAATAAACCATTTATTGAGCGTAATGTGCCACCGACGCCAAAACTCCGAAATGTTGCGAGAAAAATATGGTAAGTTGAAGTTTTTAGTCAAGGTGATCCCAAACAATTTTGCAGTACCTATCGCAATATCAGAATATCCGGAAAAATCACCATATATTTGAAATGTAAAGAAAATTGCACCTAATAACAGCAAACTACCATTGCAATCTTGGTAATTATCAAATATTTCGTTTGCCAAAAACGCACAATTATCGGCAATAATCAACTTTTTGAAGAATCCCCACAATATTTGCCGCATTCCAAGTACAGCATTATTATAGTCGAATGAGCGAGAGCGGAGAAATTGTGGTAACAGATTTGTGGATCGCTCGATCGGACCGGCAACCAATTGAGGGAAAAAGGATATAAACGATGCATACGCAACAAAATCGGTTGTTGCGGTCGTATTTCTTCGATAGACATCGATTGTGTAGCTAAGAGCCTGGAATGTATAGAAACTAATACCTACAGGCAAAATAATATCCAAAGTAACCCAATCTAATTCATAACCGAATTGGCTAAATAAGGCTTGAAGGTTGTCGGCAAAAAAGTTGAAATATTTATAATAGCATAGTATGAGAAGATTCACAACTATATTTAGCGCACATATAAATCCCCCCCCCTGTTTATATTTGTTAATCAGTATACCTGAGCTATAACTTAATATGGTAGTAATGAATATCAGCACCAAAAATCGCCAATCCCACCAACCATAAAAGATATAGCTTGCAATAACAACTAATAAATTCTGAATTTTCAGTTTATTAAATACAAACCAATATAATATAAATACGATTGGGAGAAATATTACGAATTGAAATGAATTAAACAGCATTTGATTTTAATATTATAAATCGGTGCATTACAATATGCTTGTCTACGAAATAAGCATAATTGAAATTTCTATAATCACCGATGATTAATCTAATTTGAGTCATTCCACGGCTTAATAATGACTCTGATTGCACGAATCTCAATTCGTTTTTGATGGTGCCCGGAACAGGACTCGAACCTGCACGCCTCTCAGCACTCGCACCTGAAACGAGCGCGTCTACCATTCCGCCACCCGGGCATTGCGACTGCAAAGGTAATGTTTTATTTCGGATAAACCGCGCTTTGCAGTCGTATTTTTTTATTCGATGCTTGAATAATCCAACGGGGGATCGAAGTAGCGGCTTAGCGAGGGGAGGTCGGTGGCCATTGTGGGCACGGCAAACTTCAGGTCGGAGAAGTATTGAGTGTCGGCCTTGAGCGCGTCGGCTTTTGCTTGGTCGATGGGGTAGCTTTGAGAGAGGAGCGTCTCGCCTTTGTCGTTGAGCATTGTAAGGTCGAGATGGTCGTCGCAGGCTACGAGTTGCACAACAGAACCGGGTGTGACATCGACTTGGAATGATTGATAGGTTTCGATGTCGAACTGCAAACATGCGGAGATGTTGACCGCGCGATAGGCATAGACGCGGTGAGAGTCTTCGCGACGGAATGCACCTTCGAGGTGTCCGTTACCAATCATTTGCGAGTATTGCAATGAGTTGAGAGCTGAGGGGATGCGCGGAGTGATGAGTATGGTTTCGGAGAGCATCTGCGGGTTGATGCCGAGGAATCCTTGATACCAGATGCGTATCTGCTCAGCGTTGCTCCACGCTTGCAAGAAAGTACCTGAGCGACGCGCCCAATCGGCCTGAGGGAGCGGCCAAGCGTCGGCATTCTCCGAGAGGCTGCCTACAGCACCTTCGACGAGCGCTTGGCGGTTCATGTTGGTAAATAGTTGCCACGCAATATCTTGCTGACCAAACTCAATGAGGCGCTGCATAGCCATGCCATTGTTCCAGAGCCACACGGTGCCGTTGTGGTAGGCGTCGTCCTTGTGGTAGTGATGCCAATTTTCGTGATATGGGTGGAACTGCGGATCGGACTGGTCGAGCGACGCCACTCCCCACGGATAGACGAGTCGCGACCAGATGTCGTGAATGGCTCGGAGGCGTATCTCACGATCGGGGACGAGCTCGAAAGTGTAGAGTTGATTTGGGCGGAACTGACGGTCGGGTGTAGAGTCGGCATTGAGATGGTCGAAGATGGTGGCGGTGCGGTGGTCGACAAACTTGTCGGCAAAGGCTTTAGCCACCTTGTCGGCAGCCGCGTTCCAACGCGAAGCGTCGTCGGCTTCGTTCATGATTTCAGCCATAGCGGTCGCACAGCGCAATTGCTGATACCAAAGGGCTTGAATGTCGTTGGCACGATTGCCACGCGGCGAGCAAGGATATAAGCCTTGACGCTTGGCATCCATCCAAGTGTCGGCATCGGCATGGAGGAGGAAACAGTCGGCATCGGTCTGCTTGTCGAGCGCGGCATCGACGCTGAGCTTCACCGCATCGTAGATAGATGCGAGATATTCGGTGTCGCCGGTGTAGCATAGATAGCCGTAGATATTGGCGACGAAACGCGGGGTACCATCGGCAGTGTTGTAAATGATACCTTCGAGGTTGGCACGATTGGGTATTCGTCCAAGAGTTTCAGACGCGTGATCGGTGTCTTGGAACTTTGCAAAGTCGCTCAAGATGCTACGCGCGGTCTGCCACTGACCAGTGCAAAGAACCGCACCCGGCATAGAGATGAACATATCGCGACCCCAATATTCGTTGAACCAAGGGAGTCCGGCGTAAATACCATTGCCCTGCTGGCGAGTGATGAGTTGGTCGGTAGTGAGGAGGAGCCATGAGAGGGCACGATTGAGCGAGTCGCAGTCGGACGTCATGGGATTTTGGCATCTTACCAAATCGTTCATGCGCGTGATGCGTTCTTGCAAGAGTTTGTCGCGGTTTTGGCGGAAAGCGAGAGCGAGCGAATCGGCCGACTCGCCACGAGAGAACGACAAGATGAATCCTTCGGCCTCCTTAGCGACCGACAAGTGCGAGCCGTCCCAATGAAAAGGCACATCTCGGAAAGGTAACAAAGAGATGACTCCGTCGGGGTTTTCGCGGGGAACGAATTGCACACCACGCTCTGTGGCCTTACCCTCTGAAATGAGACGAGGCGACAGACTTATGGCAACAGAGTCACCTTGAATGTCGGAAAGGGAAATATAAAGAAGTTCGATGTCGTCGAGCATATAGAACTGCTCTTTGGCACGGTCGAACGTGCGCTCAATCTTATAAGGGAATACAACGACTTGCGACGAAGAGCGGTCGAGGTCTACCCCATCGACGCTGAGAGTGTAGTCGCTGAGCAAACGGCGCTTAGCGATGTTCCATCCGGCGTACCAGTTGTCCCAATCGTTGGAGTGAGTCATACCATACCAAAAAGCCGACTTCTTGTCGGTAAAAGAATATTCGCGCGGAGCATCGGCAGCGACAGCAATGCCGAGCGAATCGACCGCAAGCGAGGCGATGGAATGAGAATCGGCCGGCAACGGACTTTTGATGTCAGAGCAAGAGGTCATAAGCGACAATGAGGCAACAGCCAAAGATAGAAGCGATGAAAATTTCATATAGGATAATGGTAAATTAGGTTTTAGGGGACAGACCCTCTATTTAGTAACGTGATAAGTGAAGATTTGTTATATCGAGGAAGACAAATCGGGGTCGATGGCCACAAAATCGCGCAATGTGGGGGAGAATGTGATGCGCTCTGACGCAAAAGCAGCATTGAGCGAGCCGTCGGCGATAAGGCAGTCGGTAGGTCCTTCGGTTATGACACCGGAGCGATCGAGGAGCCATAGGCGCGAAGCATAGGTGAGCGCAGCGGAGATGTCGTGGGTGCTTAGGACGATGGTCTTGTCGTGGCGCGAGGCGAGCTGCGACAGGAGCGTCATCGTGTCGAGTCGCGAAGCTACATCGAGAAACGTAGTAGGCTCGTCGAGAATGATAATCGGGGCTTCTTGAGCGAGGGCGCGGGCTATCATAGCCTTTTGACGCTCGCCATCGGAAAGAGTGGCCACATAGTCGGCAGCCTTGTGGGCAATGCCAACTGCCTCAAGAGCTTGCTCGACGATCTGAAGGTCATCACGGTCAAGACGGCCGAAAAATCCTGTATAGGGTTGGCGACCAAGCGAAACGAGCTCTGTAACGGTAAGAGCACCGGCGAGAGTGCGGTCGGTGTAGACGATGGAAATGAGCCGCGAGCGGCGACGCTGAGAGATGGCAGAGAGCAATTGTCCATCGATATGAACAGAGCCGGAAAGGGGAGGCTGGACACCGGAGAGAGTGCGCAGGAGCGTAGACTTACCCGTGCCGTTTGCACCGAGGAGCGCCACCAGTTCGCCACGCCGAAGCGACAACGAGATGCCACCGGCCACAACAGTGAGAGTGCGACCATTACGATAACCGACAGATAGATTTTGGGTAGAAAGGATGGGCTGTAGCGTCGTCATTTTCAGTTGAAATATAAGATGCGTTTGCGACCGATGATGATGTAAAGTATGATGGGTACACCGATGATCGGCGTGATGGCATTGATAGGAATCAGTCCGCTCGAAGGGATGGCACTAATGAAAGTGCAAAGTAAGGCTACCGCAGCTCCGGCAAGAGCCGTGGCCGGGAGCAGTATAGTGTGATTGGAGGAGCGGAGCGATAGGCGTGCGATGTGGGGGACGATAAGACCGATAAATCCAATCGGGCCGCAGAAAGCAGTGACAACGGCAGTCAACAATCCGGATATTAGCAAAAGAAGATTGCGAGTGCGACGCAGATTGACGCCAAGATTTTCGGCATACCGAGCCCCGAGTAGCAGCGCGTTAAGCGGTTTGATGAGCGTCATAGAGAAGAAAAGAGCCAGCAGAATGAGCGAAGCGAAAAGAGGCAATCGCGACAGCGGCACACCGGAGAAATTGCCCAACCCCCAGATGACAAACGAATGAACCCCCTCTTGAGTGGAGAAGAAATTGAGCAGAGAGATAGCCGAGGATGCAAGATAGCCGATAAGGATGCCGGCGATGAGAAGCATCGAAGTACTTTTGACAATCGATGAAAAGCCAAGGAGCAACAAGATGATGACAGCGGCGCCAATCGTAGCACCAAGGAGCACACTGATGTAGGAGCCAATCGACGAGCCAATGCTGCCACCAAGGGCGAGCATCACAATGGCTACGCCAAGGCTTGAGCCGGTGGACACACCGAGAATCGACGGACCTGCCAAGGGATTGGAGAAGGTGGTCTGCAAGAGCAATCCTGCCACCGATAGCGCAGCGCCTGCCAACATAGCTGTGCAAGCCATAGGCAAACGCGCCTCGACCACGATGACCTGCCACGTATTTTTTTCGACCGGCAATCCGGCAAGTGCATTTAGCACTTGATGCAAAGGGATGTCGACCGATCCGACAATCAGACAAGCCGGGAAAAGCAGCAACACCGCGATGGCGAGAGCTGCGATGGCAACAGCGGGGCGACGAGATGAGGCAATCATTCTACACGACGGAAATAGCGGAGAGAGCCGTCGGGCAGCAATCCGGGGTGAAAAATATTGATATATTCGCGGAGGAGCAAATCGGGATGGAAAGGGAACTCCTCATAGAGGTTTGTGGCGGAAGTGTTTGACGAATAGACGCCACCGTTGGAGAACGCCCGCATACGAGCATTGAGAGGATAAGCCTTCTGCAAGTCGGCCAAAGTAAGGTCAGAGCCAAAGGTTTTGATGAGCCAAATATCGGCATTGTGGGCACGATCGTAGACAGCCGAAAAGTCGAGTTGCAGAGAGCCGGTAGAGGTGTCGGAACTCCACGGATAAGCAGCGCCGGCATCGGCAAAGAGGCGAGCCGCATAGCTGCGACCACCGGGCACATACCACACACCGTCGATAAGCATCTCACTTATAACCATCGGCTTATCAGTCAAGGATTGAGCCGTGGCGGCGAGGGAGCGATATCGGTCGGCAACGATGCGATAGATAGAGTCGGCTTCGGCTCTGCAACCATATAATTCGCCAAGGAGACGAATCCACTCGGCACGTGCCAGAGGAGAGGTTTCCATATAGTCGGCACACTCGATGATAGGGATGGCGAGTTGCTCGATAGCACCATGTCCGGCATTTTGAAAGGGAGACGTGAGAATGGCCTCGGGCGACAGCTCGACAATCTGCTCGACCGATGGGGACATCGAAGCGCCGATGTCGAGAATTGCGCCAGACTGCAACCCCCTGACGATAGAGGGCATTTTGTAATACTGAGCGTCGCACACTCCGGTGATGGCGCTGATAGCGCCTAACTCTTCGATAGCGCCGGCATGAACGGATGAATAGACTACCGACGACTGCACCGGGACTCTGACGACAATGCCTTCGGGAATGACCGGAGAAGTGGTGACATTTCGGTCGATGAGGATATAGCGAGCGAGGCGCTGAGTGGTGTCCCAGGGGTTTGTCACATCGGCAATGGTGTAATCGCCACAATCGACAATGGTAAGTAGCGAGGCCTCGATGGTGAGTGTGTCGCCTGAGGTGACATCGGAGGAGGATGCGGAGCGAGAAACGCACGAACAGCACAATAGCGTCGCCGCTATGATAGAGAGATAACGAATCATATCTTTGTCTACTTGAATTTTGATGATGCAAAGATAGTGATAATTATGTAATTATTTTCTGTTCGGCATTGAAATGGCAGAGTAGAGATGAAAAAAGCGGCGGGCCTTTGGGGGCTCGCCGCTTTGGGTGTGGGTGTATCCTGATGTATTAGAGGATTACTTTCTTGCGATTTACGATGTAGAATCCGCGAGTGAGGTCGCTGAACACGTTGAGACCCGGAGCAACTTCGCGGTAGATAACGCGACCGTCGGTAGAAGCGATAGCAACTACAGTAGCTTCTTGAGCTACGATGTAGAGGCTTCCGTCGATGGTGTAGATGCGGAGGTCGGCAGCTTGATTGAATACATTTTCAATGCCAGAAACCTTATTACCGGTGTTACCATCAAGATTGTAAATGGCGTTGTTTTCGAGGTTGAAGTCGGCGGTTTGATTTCCACTACCACCACTACCATTGTTGAAGATAATCATCGGGGTGGTCATGTCGCTTGCGCCGGCGATAGTAGCCTTGTAGTAGGTATTTCCATTTACTATGACAGTGCTGATTTGAGTACCCGGCCACGTTCCGAAGTATTCTTTGTCGCCATTTCCGGCATCCCAACCATAGGCATAAACAGAAGACCAATTAGATATTGAGTTGTCGAAATAAGCAACCCAGTCGGTAGAGGGAGTCGGGTCGGGATCGTCAGAGCCACCGCCTTGGTATTCACCTTGGTCGGATACCGCGCCCTTGTTACCACCGGCACCCTTGTAAATGTGGTTCTTTACAGGAGCGCTCGTGTAGTCGTCTGTCTGATTGGCATCGCCTGAACCACTGCCATCACAGAAGAGGAATCCGCTGAGCGAAGAAGGATCGTCGGTGAAAGTATATTTCCAAATGTTACCTTCAACCTTAGTCATGGACACACCGGGCCAACTGGTAGAAGGAGTGCTCCAATAGTGGATGTTAACATTGCTCCAATTGGTAGACGAGTTGTCGTAGTAGATGGTAAAGTCGTCGGAAACCGGGGTGTCGGTCTTAGTGTAAGTGAAAGTCTGAACGTTGCTACCATTTTCGTTTTCGACGTAGGTCTTCAAAGTGGTAGTTTCGGTGAAAGTCAACGCTCTGCTATAAGTAGCCGAAGATGCTGTGGGGGTAGATCCGTCGGTGGTGTAGTGGATAGCCACAGAAGGGCTTACCGAGAGAGAGACAGTGATGCTTTCGTTGAACTTCGTGCCGCTAACGGGTGAAGCTGTAACAGAAGGCTTAGTGGGTTGCGGAGTGATGTCGGTGATTTGAGTCGCAGTCGTGCCGCCATCATATTCGTAGTAAACGCTTTCGGTGATAGGACCTATATCGCCGGTTTGGGTGCTACCATTGTTGAAGATGATATTTAAGCTCTCTACGCCGGGGAAATCTACATAGTAGTAGGTGACGCCATTGACAGAGGTGGTTTGCGACATCATAGTACCAGGCCATGCGCCATTGAGAGTGCCGTTATCGTTCCAAGCGTAGAGGTAAGGAGCAGAAGAAGCCTTACAATATACAGTGATTACGGCATTGGGGTCAACTTTCTTATATGTAACAGTACCGCTTTCGCTACCTGTAGCGCCTGTAGCAGTCCACTTAACCGATGTAGTTTCGCCATAGCTCATGCCTGAGCCGATAGTAAATGTCTTTGTTTCGCCCTGATTGATGGACTGAGTGCTGCCATTAACAGTGTAGGTACCTGAAGTAGCACCTGCAGTAAGAGAAACGGTCACGGTGAGAGTTTCGGTCTTGAACGATCCGCCATTGGGGCTGAAAGTCATACCAACGCTTTCGTCGACAGCGTCATCCTTAGTGTAGAAGAATGAAGCGCCCGAGTCGGTAGCAGAAGGTTTGCCACCCTTAGATACAGAGCTTGAAGAGTAGATGTATTTACCATCTTCAACAACCTTGCCACCGGTCCAACCCTTAACGAGGACGCGAAGCTGACCTTGAGTAGCGGGAGCGCTGACTGTGATAGAACCGCCACCGGTGTAAGATTGACCGGTCACGATGTCGACATAAGTACCGGCAGGAACGTTAGAGAAAGTAGCGCCACCATTCACGGCTACGAGAGCATAGCTATCCTTGTAGGCGCGCTTGAAAGCCCAACCACCGCTTGCAGAACAGCCGTCGAAAGTGTATTGACCCTTACGGAGAGCAGGGACTGCAGCACGAATCTTGTTGAGCTGTTGGATGTGGTGAGCGAGGTCGCCATTGAGAGTGTTAGCAACTTGACCGCTTGCAGTGTACTTGGCAAAGTCGGTAGCTGTAACATCGCCTTCGAGATAATGTCCGTAGTAAGCACGACCGGTTTGGCTGAGCTTGGTCTGCATACCATCGTCGATCTTAGCACCGGCCATGAACTCAACTTCAGAGCCATAGTAGAGACAAGGAATACCACGGAAAGTAAACATCCAAGATAGGTTCTCAGCCCATTGAGCAGTACCGCCATTGAAGCGAATACCATCGTTGGGACCGGGAGAGTAGTCGTGAGAATCGACATAAACAACGTTGAACGTAGCATCGTTGTAATAGTTGTCTTGGCTGTAAAGCCCCATAACACTACCTACGCTGCTGAAGCTATAGTGAACGGGGAAGTCGATTACGTTGAAGCCTGAAGCTTGCGAGTAGTCGGGTTCGTGGTATGCACCATTGACCATCCAAGCATTGTTAGAACGAGACTTGTCTTTAGTGTCGCTTTCGCAAACAATCATAGGGCCTACGGGGGTGTCATGACCTTCATTCAATGTCTGTGCCTTCCACCAATCGAGGCTACTGGTAGCCGCAAATTGAGAGTGGAGAGCATCATCAGATTTCCAAGTGTAGAAGTAGCTTGACAGGTTGGGTTGGTCTCTATATACCACCGAACCTTGGAAGCGTTGACATACCTCACCAAACATGTAGAAGTCGATGCCGTTGAGACGCTTAGCCTTAACTTCGGGACGATTAGCTATTTCGTGGAATTGAGGGATGAATTGCTCGTTGAAAGTAAGCGGAGAGATGTGTCCTGATGTATCGATACGGAATGCGTCAACACCCATTTCGATAAATTGTCCATAACAATCTACAACGTATTCAGCTACAGCATCGTTTTCGGTGTTGAGGTCAACACAGTCACCGGCGATTTGCCCCCACCAACGATTGGGTAAGTCCCAGTTCCAACCTGTACCATAGTGGTGATAGTAGTTGTTGGTATCGTACTGCGGATTTTTGAAATACTTGAAACGAGCGGGATATTGCTCGGTATTTGGGTCGAGCTCCCAATAGCTTGCGCCACCAAGGCGATCGTTATCGGGATTCATACAAGCCTCGATATTGGCTTGGTTGCGAATGTTTTGATTACGGGTGAAGAGAGGGTTGAGGTTTACTTCACCGAAGTTGCCGGTGTGCTGAAGCACCACGTCGAGCACAATCTTCATGCCCTTAGCGTGAGCGGCGTCGATGAGGTCTTGGAAATCAACATCCTTCTCGCAGCCCCACTCGGTGCGGCTTTCGTAGCGGAGGTCGACACTTGACATATCCATAGCGTGGTATCCGTGGTAGTCGATACCGGAAGCATTTTGCACGATAGGAGTAATCCAGATAGCAGTGAAGCCGAGAGCCTTGATGTAGTCGAGTTTCTCGATAAGTCCGGCGAAGTCACCACGCCAAGCGGGGTCTTTGTCGGCGATTTGCTGATCTTGCTTGTCCCAAGTACAAACATTGTTTTTTGGATCCCCATCATAGAAACGGGTCGTCATTGCGAAGTAGATGGTTTCGTCGCGGAAGTCGGTGCGATCGCCCACAAAAGTGGCCGCTGAAGCCGAAATCGCCGAAAAAGCCATTACCAAAAGCAACAATACAGAATTGATCTTCCTCATGTTTTAGGTAAATAAATAGGTTAAAAATTAAATTAGTTTATCTAAGTTGTTATTAACTGCTAAGAGAGTTGCTACTATTCGCTATATAATAAAAAATCTCAATAAGCGAGGCAAAGGTAGAAAAATATTTTTAATTTGCACACAATTATTTAGTTAATTTTTCAGATGAAGAAAAATAAGGCTCCGAAAATAGGGAATGCGGATCGGAGAAAATCGGCTCGTCGCGGAGGCGAATCATGCACTTTATCCGTATTAGGATTTGGTGTTTCTTGCAATTTATCTGTATTAGAATTTGGCATTTTGTGCATTTTATCCGTATTATAAAATCAAAAAACTTGTCATTTATCCGTATTAGACCAAAATAAATCGTATATTTGCAATCGATAAAACAATTACTTAAGATTATGAATATATTCGAAATAGAAAAGGCATTACTTGAGCAGCAAGATGAACTTGAAGCACTTGCCGGCGAGGATTTAATACATCGTCCGGAAGAGGAACAAATAAATCTGAAGAGCAAACTTGCTCAAGTGGTAATAGGGGTTCGCCGAAGTGGAAAGTCGACCCTTTGTTTTAATGCATTAAGAAAAGCCGGTGTTCACTATGCATACGCCAATTTTGATGACGAGCGTTTAGACAAATTAGATACAACGGATTTGGACAATGTGTTGCAGTCATTGTATAAAATCTATGGCAAATTTGATTATCTGTTTTTAGATGAGATTCAAAATATCGACGGATGGCCGTTGTTTATCAATCGACTGTTAAGACAACGGCTTCATATCATAATCACCGGAAGTAATGCAAAACTGCTAAGTTCGGAATTGGCGAGCCATCTGACGGGGCGACATCATAAAATCGAATTATTCCCATTCTCATTCAAAGATTGGTGCAAAATCAAAGGTATAGAGTATACAAGACTGACCACTCGGAATAAAGGGTTAATATCAAAAGTATATGAAGAGTATTTTCACCAAGGAGGTTTCCCCGAATTAATATCGGGCGAAGAGAATCCCAAAGAATATATAAGTACATTAATCGACAATATCATAACTCAAGACATTCAAAAGCGTTATAAAATACGTAATATCGATGCCTTGAAAAGCCTTGTGAATCATATACTCAATGAGACACCCACTATCATTGTAAAGGATACTCTTCAAAGGATAATCGGAATAAAGAGCGAACGCACTCTCAGCAATTATCTTTTATATTTGAATCAAACATATTTAATATCTTCGATAAATAAATACTCTTCAAAAAGCAGAGAACGAACAAGAAGTGAAAAATCGTATGCCATAGACATTGCATTTATGGATAAACGAGAAAATGCTTTTTCGGGAGAAAATCTTGGATGGAGATTGGAGACTATCGTGTATTTGGAACTATTGCGCAGAAAAGCCAAAACCGGAACAGATATATACTATTTCAATAATCGGAATGCCGAGACTGACTTCGTTGTATGCGATGGGAATAGAGCTGTCGAAATATATCAAGTGTGCTATGATATATCGAATGCAAAGACAAGAAAACGGGAAATCAACGGATGCATTGCAGGTGCAAAAGCAACAAAATGCAACAATATATACTTGATAACAGACCACGAAAGCGAAATCATCGAAGACGATGGATATACCATCCAAGTGATACCCGTTTGGGAATGGTTGGTAAAGGAGTATGTATAGTAACGGAAATTTAAGTGGGGGAGCCGACTGCGGCGTCGGCTCCCCCACTCACCCATTACCACATGAAAATCTGCTTATTCTTGAGGCTTTGCATTCCATACGCATAGGACGCAAAGCACCGAAAGGATTGAGGCTCCAATCCAGAACCATGTCACGATAGAGAAATCGTAGACCTCAACACCATTGATAATTTCTTTGTTGCCACCGATAGTGAAACCACTGATAAGCTCTTGTACACCTGCACCAATGTAGCTGGCTATACCAACCACACCGAGAGCAGCCCCGGAGGCTTTCTTTGAGGCGATGTCGACAGCCATCAGTCCGCCAAGATAGCAGATGAGCGCCCCAATGGCAAGACCGAATATGATCATCGATGCAACGTCAAGCACAAAGTTGCCCTCAGGGATAAGGAGGAACATACAGAGGCTGACCACATTCATAAGTCCGAAGATGAGAGCCGGCACATTGCGACGACCGCGGAAGAGCTTGTCGGATACCCAACCGGAGAGAACTGTTCCGATGATACCGCAAACAGAGCTGATGGAAACGACCGTGCTTGCTTCGATGTTGGAATATCCTTTATCGGCTTCCAAGAAGAATATACCCCAACTATTTACCGCATAGCGAGAGATATACATGAATGCGCTACCGAGCGCGAGCATCCAGATGGCAGGATTGCGAAGCACTTGCTTCTGATATTCGCCGATACTCTTCTTTTCGACTTCTTGCTCAGCCTTTTTCGCCACCGAGTCGGGAGCCGGCAAGCCGCATGATTGCGGAGTGTCGCGCATAAAGATGGCAATGATAGCCACGCCAAGGATACCCAACAAACCGGCGCCACGGAATCCCCATTGCCACCCGAAAGCGGCTACAATGACCGAGGTAGCGATAAAAGTAATTGCCTCACCAATGTTGTGACTCGATGACCAAAAGCCATAGAATGAGCCGCGCTCTTTGTTGCTGAACCAACGCGACAAAGTGACTACACAAGGGGCTGCGCCCATCGACTGTGCCCATCCGTTGATGGCCCACAGAGTGACAAACACACCAAAAGAGTAGAAATAGCCGAGAAGTAGGTTGACGAGAGCGGAGACGAGCAATCCTACGGCCATGAAGCGACGCACGTTGCTTCGGTCGGCAAGGAAACCATTGGTAAACTTACCGACGGCGTAGGTGATAAACAGTCCGGAGCCTATGATACCGAGCTCGGCTTCAGAGAGAACGCCGGCATCGACAATAGGCTTTTTGATAACATTAAGACTCAGACGACACACATAGAAGAGACCATAACCGAGAGTGGTAGCGATGAAAATCTGCCAACGTAGTCGGCTATAACGGTGTTTTGCCTCATCGTCTTCGAGCATCTGCTCGGCAGGAGCCGATATTGAGAAATATTTGAAAAGATTCATATTGCGAGAGAATTTGATTATTTATCGCGAGTGAGCCAATCGAGAATCAATTGACGCGAAACGGATTGATAGGGAAATTCTTCTTTGAACCCATAGCCGTGCTTACCAACAGGGAAAATATACATCGCGGCAGGGATGTCGAAGCGCTTCAACGCTTCGTAGTAGGCGACGGCGTTGAGCGGCGGGACGGTGGGGTCATTGTCGCTAAGGATGAACAACGTGGGAGGTGTGGTGCGCGACACTTGAAGTTCGTTGGAATAGTCGGCATAGTCGGCACGAGGTTGTTTCTCGCCTACGAAATTATTGAACGAACGCTGATGGCGCAAATCCTTGCGATGGGAAATCACCGGGTAGTAGAGAATGGTGAAATCGGGATGCGAAAGCGAGTCGACATAATGAGTGGAGATTGTAGAGGCGAGATGACCGCCGGCCGAGAATCCCCAAATGCCGACATTGGATGTATCTACCCCCCACTCGTCGGCGTGACTACGCATATAGCGGAGAGCTTGGCGAGCATCGTCGATAGGCTTCGACTTGTCGCCTTGAGGGATGCGATAGTTGAGCACGATTGCGGTAATACCATTTTCGGCGAGCCACTTGCCCACCGGAGTACCCTCGTTGGGCATCGACACAAAAGCATAGCTACCACCGGGACATACCACGATACCTATACCGGTATTTTTCTCTTTGTCGGCCGGATAGATGGTAATCTCGGTAGAGAGTGTGTCGTTCTCCCAAAGGCGCAAAGGCGTGGGGTCGGACTGAGCCGATGCCATCCCTACTCCACAGCATAATAAAGCAGATATTAACAGACTTTTCATGGCTATTTAATGAATTTAGAGATTGATTTAAGAACAATATCTTCCATTATCGCATAGCAATCGGCGTTGGGGTGACATCCATCGTGGCTGAGAGAGGGATTCAATCCACCTTGCTCGTTGGCGAGCGCCGAATGATAGTCGACGAATATAAATTTGTTTTCGCGAGCATATTCGGCAAGCATCTTGTTGAGTGCACGAATATCGTCGGCAGGAGCTACAAGAGGATTCCATCGATAGCCTGTGGAGGGGAGCACCGAAGCGATAATCGGCTGAATACCATTAGCTTTAGCGAGCTGACACATCGACATGATGTTTTCTTTGATGTGCTGAATGGAAATGATGCCTGTGTTGCGCGCGATATCGTTGGTACCGGCAAGAATCACCACCGCTTTGGGACGGAGGTTGATCACATCGCTTTGGAAGCGCACGAGCATCTGCGAAGAGGTCTGCCCACTTATGCCACGACCTGCGATGTTGTGAGAGGAGAAAAATTCAGGACGCTGACGAGCCCACGCATCGGTGATTGAGTTGCCGATAAATACTACGTCGGGACGCTGAGTCAACGACGCATTGGCTTCCTCATAGCGATAGAATTGCGCCCAATCTTTGAGACGTCCTTTAATCTTCTCTTCGCGCTTAACGCGGTCGTAGGTTTTCTTGTCGATATAGAATGGCTTGTTTTTTCGGTCATAGAGATATCCCATAAGATAGGCCGGCTGGTCGGTCTGAATCATTGTAGCGCCAAGGCTGTCGATAAGGAATCCATACCCATCTTCGGCTTTCACGAGCGAGGCAAAATCGTCGTGACCACCGGAAAGAGAACCCCAGAGGGAGTTGTACCATATACGATGCTTGCCTTCGAGGAGGCGACGCATCTCGTATCCGACAGTACATGTCGAGTCGGCATAAACCAACTCAAAAGCAGCGGGATTCAACACCTCGATATAGTCTTTGACCTTTTCGACTGCACCGGGGCGGTCGATGCGAACGACCGGCATATAGATCACCTTGTCGAGATATTGACCATATTTTTCTTTAACCTCTTTGGCGGGAGCACTACTTTTCATAACGATTTGCGATGTAGTACCGGTGCGCTCCACGATATCCATCACTTGATCGAAATAGTCGAACGCCTTGTCGAGATTGATCAACGCCTTTCCCTTAGTAGCAACGAGAGCCTCTTCGAGAGTAGGCACACGATAAGGAGTCTTCTCCCCTACTCCGCTACGGAGATACACCCGGCGGATGCTGTCGAGAGAGAGTTCTTTGACTTTGCCCTTGCCGGTAGTGGAGCGGTTGATGGTACGGTCGTGCATGAGAATCAACTCGCCATCGGCAGTGCGTTGCAAGTCGATTTCAATGATGTCGGCACCCATATTTATGGCATTTTGGATGCCTTCGAGCGAATTTTCGGCATAGTTACGCCAATCGCCGCGGTGCACAATCACAAGCACTTCTTTGCTTGTGGGGTCGAGCATCTTTGCTCGAATGGAGTCGGCTCGTGTAGCGCCGAAAGCCGATGCGACAGAGAGGATACAGAGTGATAATACTAACGATTTCATTATTTAATCTTATAAGTTTTGTTATCGATACCAATACCTTTGAGAGTCAGACTTTTCCACTGAGCGGGTAAAGTCGTTTTACCTTGCACAATGCCTTGGTCGGTGATACGCAATCCACCAAAGCCCATAAGGACAGACTGCAAAGTGCCACCTGCGCCGGTGATGAAGTATGGATTAGTGCCACCATCAAATTCGGCAATCACGCGGAACGGAGGGTTGAGATTAGGTATGTAGGAATCTTGGAAATAATACCATGACTTGTCGGCATCGCCAATCTGCGAATAAATAATCGAGTAAACCGACTTGGACATCGCCGGAGTGGACTTGCGAGGCACAGTGGCAATGTAGTATTCCATATTTTTACGAATCTCATCGTTTGATGTCAAGAAGCAAAGCGGATAAGCGAGAAGCGCCACATCGGCTTGCTTAGTTTTGGCGCCATCCACATAGGTGGAATGTTCGCGAATCAATCCGTTGTCGAAATAGAGGAAGTTCAATCCATTTTCCACTTTAGCCCAGTCGGCATCTACTTTTGCGCCGACCAACTTAGCTGCTTTTTGAGCAATGGCAAGGTTGGTTTTGGCCGCACCAATAGTGTAGGCATTGTTGTCGACATTTTTGCCACCGCGGAGGTTTACGTTCCATTCGTCGGCACCGATAACATTGATAAGGTCGTAGCCACCGGCAGGATTTTCATCGACACGGCTCACCCAGAAGTCGGCGCACTCTTTAATGAGAGGGAATCCGGTCGACTTAAGCCAACCGAGGTCGCCAGTCACTTGGTAGTATTGCCATGCGGCGATAGCAATGTCGGCTGTGATATGATCTTCGTAGTTACCGTAATGATTGTGTGGAGGGAGATCTTCAAAACCGGTGTCGGAACTTTGCCACGGGAATTTTGCGCCACGATAGCCATGAGCGTATGCGTTTTGCTTAGCTGCTTCGAGTCGGTCGAAACGATAGTCGAGCATCGATTTAGCCATTTCGGGTTGCAGGAGAAGAATCGCAGGATATACCCAAATTTCTGCATCCCAAAATACATGTCCATTGTAACCAAATCCCGACAATCCCATCGGCGAATGAGACATGCGAGAATCGGCACGGAGGAATCCATAAGCATGGAAGAGCATATTGTGGATGTCTTGTTGCGACTGATTGTCGCCCTCGATCACGATGTCGCTTTCCCACAGCTTGTGCCATGCGGCAGTGTGTTTGGCGAGCAAACGAACCGGGCCTTCGGCTGCAAGAAATGAAGCCAACCGCTCGGCTTCATTACGTACATCTTGATATACAGTGCTTGCTATTGTCGAACCGAGTACATAAAAAGTGTATGGTTTGCCAGCCTCAAGGTCAACAATGATACGTTGCGAATGCTGTCCGGCAGAGCGAGTGCTCAAATGTGATATTTCGGGTAACGGATAGTCGGCATCGCGTATCAACGTAGATGACGCAGCAAGCAGATGACGTCCGGTGGGAGTTTTTGTAGTGGTTGTGGATATATAATAGTTGTCGATACCATTTTTCACCGTCGTAAAATATTCTTGAGAGCCACTCATCGACTCATGTACGGTAAGAATATTCTCTGCCGACATAGTGAGAGCCTTGTTAGGAGTGACTGTCACTTCCATGAAGCAAGAGTAAGGGAGGTGGCGCAACGCACCATATCGATAGGCAACATGAGCCTTGTCTTGATAATCGAACGATGCTTCAAACACACCATCATACATGTTAAGCACTTGTCGATAGTTGTTGATTTTAGAGCGCGATATGCGAGTGTCGTCGATGCGTAGCTCAACATTGAGCATGTTGATACCATGCACGAAATTGTTGACACGACCATTTCCATATATATCATAAACTCCACCTAAAACGACACGCTTCACCTTCAACGGGTCGGGAGAAGAAACGAGTCCGAGCTGACCATTGGCAACGGTCACTCCATAATAATCTTCGGCAGAGATATTCTCTACTTCAATTTTCCATATATCCTGAGCTGCGACTACCATATAGGATAAAAACACGCCCGAAATTACAGATAAAAATCTACTGTATCTTTGCATGATAATTAATTTACAGTTAAAATAAAGAAAAACCTAAAACAATCTTGTTACCAAAATAGGAATTGACTTATCGGCTCTACGAGGTTTTGCTAATACTCGTACATAACTAATTAACCCTAATTACTGAACAAAAAAATGTGTGTTTTTCAGATAAAGGTTCGAGCCTGAATAAGTATTACTTAGTAGTTGCTAACCTAATTAACCTTCACTTTGATGTCGCCAAGGCGGCTCTTCTCGGCATCGAAACACATCGTATGACTCTCGATCGACACGTTGATAGAGCTTGTGAGATACGATTGGTCGCGATTGCCTACCGCATTGACAAAGTCGCGCGTCAAACAGAGGTCGCCGCCGCCATGTCCGTGACCGGCATATTCGGCAACTTCTTTGACATCTTTAGCATCCCACTCGATTTGCTCGCCGGAACGGAAGTCGGTGACGATGAAATGCTTCATATTGCCTACGATTTCGCCATGGGTACCCATGATTTGGGTGCGACGTCCCCCCTCGTACATAAATGCCTCCATCGCGAACGCAGCCGTCACGCCATTAGCAAATTCCATGCACGACACGTAGTTGTCGCATTGGTCGTTGTCCATCGAGAACACGCAGCGACCATAGTCGGTAGTGCGCAGATATTGCATAATAGCTGCATCGCGCGCCGCACCCTTCTCTTTGGGTAGATTGTCGAACACGTAGGTGTGTTTGTTCTTACGAACGTAAATATCTATAGCCGAATATGGGCAGGTGTCTTCGTGAGGACAGCCGTCGGTGCAACGCAACGGGCTTCCTGCCGGCTTATTTTCGGCTTTGAAATAGCTGAGGTTTCCGTAGGCGGAAATCGACTTGCAAGGAGAGTCGACAATCCAACGGATGATGTCTAAGTCGTGGCACGACTTGGCGAGAATGATCGGAGTAGAGGCTTTTGAATTGTGCCAGTTGCCACGCACATAGGAGTGAGCCATGTGTTCGTAGCGTATCGGTTCGAGATGCTGCACCGACACGAGGCGACCTATCTGACCTGAGTCGATCACTTCCTTCATTGCCACGAAATAGGGAGCATAGCGGAGCACGTGACACACGGCCACGATGGCTTTCTTTTCGTTGGCCTTGTCGCGGATAGCGATACACTCTTGCTCGGTGGGAGCCACCGGCTTTTCGAGGAGAATATCGTAGCCGAGGTCGAGAGCTTGCATACAGGGGTGATAGTGAACATCGTCGGGCAATGCAATCACTACAGCATCGGCAAATTTACCCACTTTGAGAGCATCGGCCCAGTCGGTGAAGCGACGATTGGCGGGCACGTTGTGCTTGTCGGCCATTTTGGCGAGACGCACCGGATTGATGTCGGCCACGCCTACGACTTGCATACATTCGGGAAATTGCTCGGCATAGCTTGCATAGACCGAACCGCGCTGTCCGGCACCGAGCACTACCACAGTGACGGGCTTCGACACATCGGCTTTCAAGCCCTTGAGTTGTGAGTTGATGCTCTTCATCCCTTTACGGGGATTTTCCGCAAACAATTCGGGCATAACAGCAGCTCCCACTACAGAGAAACCTAATATTCTTAAGAATTCTAATCTATTCATAGTCTTTATGTTAGTACAGTTAGTAAGATGCTTATATCTGATTATTTTACAACTACTTTGGCTGCAATATCACCGGCTACCACTACATAGACACCGGAAGTACAATCGGAGAGGTCGAGAGTGTAGACACTGTCGCCGATAGAGGTAGAACGGACTGATGCACCACTTAGGTTATATACAGCGATTTGCCCTATATTTTGATTGGCAGAGATTACAAATTTGTTATCACCAAGAGTGGCTATTGACATTCCGCCCTGAGAAACTGTAATATCATCTATCGCAGCCGGGTCGATATATTCGCAAGCACCGGGGACGGTGGATGCTTCGCGAGCGACACCGCGCTGGTCGATGGTGAGAGTACCGGAAATTTCGCCATCGCGATTCAAGTCGACACCAAAAGTAGATTCTTGAAGCTGGCGATGTACACGGCTTGTTTCTTTCAATACATTAATTTCTTCGCCATTGAAAGTGGTAGCCAATGGTTTTACGACATGAGTGAATCCACCGCAATCAGTCAAGTTGGCTACGAATTTACCTTCTGCCACAGAGCCATCAAGCGTTTGAGCCAGTGCAGCTACACCGGCATCGTAGCTATCGGCAACGAAATCGCCGGAGCCAATGGTATAACTGATAGCCGAAGCCGAGGTATAGATATTATATGTCGAACTTACGATTGCTACATCATCGGTGGCTACATCGCCATAGCCAAGCTCTGCGACCGTAGAGTTGCCGGCAATGATATTGTTTTGCAATATGACTTTACCTCCATAAATATTGAAGGCTGCACCGGTGAAGTTGGCAACCGTACCACTATAAGCGGCAACATTGCCTATGATGGTGTTGTGTCCGATATTCAACTGCGGAGTAGCATCGCTGAACTTTGCATAAATTGCTGCACCGCCATAAGTTTTGGCAATCGCAGCTGTGCGATTACTCTTAGCGTTAAGGAGGTTATTGGCAAAAGTATTGTTCCACAAAGAGTGTTTATCGCCACCATCAAGATAGATTACACCTTGCTTGGTAGCAGTATTGCCACTGAATGTAGAGCCTGAGATTGTAGTTTCAAGCGCATTGGAGATGTAGGCCGCAGCACCGGCCGGAGCAGTATTGCCGGTAAACGTACAATCCTGAATATCAACTTTGCTTGCGGTCGATAATAAAGCTGCACCATTTGTATAGGCGGTACTACCGGTAAGTTCACAGTTTTTCAGTTTTAAAGCAGAACCATCGACTACCACTGCGCCATCGGTTGTGCCCAGCTCAGACTTGGCGTTGCATATCTTGAAGTTTTCGAGATATAGTCCGCTATATTGTGAGTAGACCATGCGTGACTTTTCGCCGAGACCATCGATAATGGTTTTGCCCACGATGTTTTCAAACGAAGAGTCATAACCGCCGACAAAGTTTACCGGAGAAACGACGTTGAGCGTTTCGTCGTAGGTATCGGCCGTGATATGGATAGTCGAGCCGGCATAAGCAGTATTGATGGCGTCGGCAATAGTGTTGAACGGAGCCGATTTAGAGCCGTCGCCACCGGCGGCAGCATCAGCATCGACATATACATCTTTCACATCGTTGCCGAGGGTCACTTCCACCATCACCGGATAGTGGTCGGAGGGGTTGACACCGCGGCCGAAGTTTTCGGTGATCACATAGTAATTGTGGGCATGCATATTGCGATAGAAAATATGGTCGAACTCGCTTCCTGATGTAGCCTTGTCGGCGGTGGTCCAACCGGTAGTGGTCCATTCAATCTGACCATTATCTTCGGGTACGCAGAGAGTTTCGTCGGCCGACATACGAGCGTGGCTGAAATATGACATATATTCGCGGAATGCTTCGGGATGATCGGCAGAACGCATATTGAAGTCACCTACAAGCACTATTGGGGTATCATCACCGGCGATAGACGAAAGGCGTTCAGCAATGAGGCGTCCACTATTTGGGCCATCTTCGGTAGGGCCATAATTAACGTGGGTGACGGCAAAATAAAAGACCTCACCACTATTTTTATCTTTCAGCTTAGCCCATATGCATGTACGACGAATTCCGCCTTCAACCCATCCCGTGCTGGGCGTGTCGGGTGTGGCCGAAAGCCAAAAGAAACCATGATCAAGCTTTTCATATCGAGCTGTTTTGAAAGCCAATACGTTATAAGAGTAGTCTTTCCCGGCTGAATTACCATCACGTTCACACTCGATGATAGTATAGTCGGCCATCTCTTGCTTCACGGTTTCGAGCTGAGAGAGACCTGTGCCATGAGCCATTGAATATTTGCCCGTACCTCCGGTCACTTCTTGCATTCCGACAACGTCGAAATCATAGTTTTCGATGATTTGGAACACATACGGAGCGCGCAAGTCCCAGCTATACCCATTGGCATTGTTGGCGACGTTTTCTTCAGTGTTGGTGTAACGAATGTTGAATGTTGCAAAGGCGTGACGAGCAGTGGCATCCTGAGCCGAAAGCGAAAGAGTGCTCACTGCTGCAACAGAGGTTAAAAACAATTTACAGAATAAGTTTTTCATTACGTTATAATTTAGTTGGTTTGATTGTTTGTCGGATGGTTGCAAGAGCAATTCTCGTCGGTCAACGAGAATTTTACCATCACCGGATAGTGGTCGGAGGGGTTCAACTCACGGCCATAACACTCGGTGATGATGCTATATTGATGAGCATGCATATTGCGATAGAAAATATAGTCGTAGGCTTGTCCGTTCTCGGCCTTTGTGATAGGAGTCCATCCGGTGGTGGTCCAAGCAGTCTGACCATTTGATTCGGGAAGAGAGATATTGACATCGACACGTGTCGATGCATCAAGGAAATATGCAATATACTCACGATAGGCATTCCAATGGTTGATTTTGTGCATATTGAAGTCGCCCACAAGCACCACGGGAACGTCGCCGACCATCGCCGAGAGGCGTTCGACTATGAGTCGGGCACCTTTAGGTCCATCGATCGATGGGGCGTAGTTACAATGAGTCACAGCGAAGTAGAATACCTTTCCGGTAGACTTCACGCGCATCTTAGCCCATGCGCAAGTGCGCTTGAATCGATAGCTTCCATCGGCTTCGTAAGCCCATCCGTAGCTCGCCTTTTCGGGCGTAGCCGACAGCCAGAAGCAGTCGGTATCGAGCACTTCATAGCGGTCTTTCTTATAGGCAATCATGTTGTAGGAATAATCTATACCGGCATCATTTCCGTCGCGTTCATAAGCGATAAATCCATACTGCGGCATACTCTGTTGCAAATCTTGGAGCTGCGACAGCCCGGTTTTAGAGCCATCGGAAGTCCACGAATTATCGCCTTTATGACCGGATACTTCTTGCATACCCACGATGTCGAAGTCATAGGAAGTGATGTTTTTCACCACGTATTGTCCGCGTTCTCCCCAGTTGCGGGCACAAGTGTCGCCTGCGGCATTGGTGTAGCGGACATTGCAAGTAGCGAACGTGTGGAGCTCTTGCGCACCAAGCGCAAGAGTACTCAACACGATCATTAATGATACTATTAACGATTTACTCAACATTTTATAACGATATTACTTGATGATTTTTGCTGTTTTGTTGTCTACGTTTAGGATATATACGCCACGTGCCTGCTCGCTGAGGTCGATGACAGAGCCGTCGGCGACATAATCAGTACTGATTATTTGACCTGAGAGGTCAAATACGCGACACGTTCCTTCTGCTCCGGAAATGCGGTAGCAACCATTGCCCATCGAGGTGACTGAGAATGTGTCGATACGCGAAGCGACGTCGGCTATTTCGGTAGTGACACGTGTAGCGTATGGATCGTAAGCACCTACTACTGTAGATGAGGTGCGTGAAAAGTTGCGCTGGTCGACAAACACGTTTACCTCACCACCACGCTCACATGGTATACCCCACTCTCTACGAGCCTTGATGAGCAGGCTTCCGTAGCACGTCGGGTTGGAATATTCACCCCACAGACCGCAATAGTACTTATCGTAGTAGACGCGCGAAGGTGTCATAACGTATGTGCCGCTGTGGTCAATACCAGATTCGCGCACATAAGACTCATCGTGTCCGATAGCAAAGTAATCGAAGCCCGGATAGCGATCATTGTCGAAATGGCGCTCGATATTATTCTGACTCATCTTCGACTCGTCTTCAGTGCCGGCATCAATATGAGCCTGAGTGACAAATACCTGTTGCATTGAGTTAGTCGATGCGAGATCATTTGACTCATCGGTAAAAGCAGATGAAGAGTTTGCCTCTTGTGTGCTACCAAACACATTGTAGATACATGTGCCAATGTTGGCGGCATCTGTAGCCTGGATGTAAACTTCGGGACTGCTCGACGATAGATCGGCCTCATCGTTAACGGCGATAGTGTTGGATATGCTCCACTTTGTGTTTGAACCGATCGAGAGGATCGCGCCTCCACCCTTCGGAGCTGTGCAATCGAAGAAAGTGTTGCTCATCGAGTGAAACTCAGCACCGGAGCCGATACGCACGGCTCCGCCGGCACGTTGCACATGCGAACCGCTGATGGTAGAATTGATCATATAGAGCGTACCGCCATAGTCGGCCACCGAGATTGCACCACCGTATCGAGCCAACTCATCATAGTAGCGATAGTATCCTGTAGGCTGTCCATCTCCATAGAGTTCGGCTTCTTTTTCGATTACATCTTGAACGGGGAGAATATTGTCGGTAAACTCGCAGCGTTCCACTTTCACGATACTTACATCGGTCGGATTAGAGCTTGTATTGCCACCTATCTGACGGATGCACAAGGCGGCACCTCCGTGAGTGGTTTGGTTCCCACGCCATATACAGTCGTGGAAATATACTTTTGAAGCACGAGTAGTGACAGCGCCACCGGCTCCGACCGCTTCATAGACCGGTGTGGTATATACTTGATTGCCATCGCCTGCGGTAGTCTGTCCGGGAAGTTTAAAGTTGCTACCTTTAGAGGCGTATCCTTCTTTGGGTGATAATTGATAGTAGTCGGCTTCGTGCTTGATGAGATAGCCGGTCACGTTGTTGAGGAAGTTACACCATCCAAATTCCACATTGGCGTTTTCAATAAATACCGGCGTATGGTAGTATTTACGAGATTCGCAAGTGCTAAACGCATCGCGGAAAGTGATGCCCTTGATTGTTGTGAGTTGATATGTGTCTTTTGAACCATCAGAGTTGTCGAGCCATACGAACGGGAAGTCACCATTGTCGCCCACACCATCGCCATCGTAGTCGGCGGTGAATATAGTTTCGTGAGCCGATGGATAGTTGATGGTAGTGTTCTCGCCGGTGAAATCGGAGGGGTATCCGCCTAATATGGTCACACCTTCGGGAATGCTCCACGGACGATATGTAGCGACCGATCCGGAAGTGGAATTTGTGAATATCGGCTGATACAGACCCTCTTTCACATAATAAATATCGCCGACCGGAGCGTTTTCGAGCAGATAGGCAAACTTGCGCGGAGCAAGAGGATTGTCCCACGACGAGCCATCGCCCGACGAGCCATTCACTCCATATGGGTCAACAAAATACTTCCCTACAGGACGAACAGCAATCGCCCCAAGGTCGTAAGCACCGCAGTAAGTACCCTCATTGCCGGCGTTGCGATAATAGCCTCGCTGGTCGCGAGTCACATCAACCTCGTCGGGGAGTACCCACTCTACGGCGAGTTTTTTCAATTCCGATAGTGTCATGCCACGATAGGTCGACAATGGAGCAATGACTTGCAAGCCGTTGCCCGGAGCTTCTGTGTCGACACCAAGAGCATTTGAGCCGAATACAGCAGCGGTAGTGTATGATTCTCCGGTCTTATCAGTGTCTACTGTAGTTCCGGACGCTGCATAATATGTACCCCACACGTTGTAACCCTTGGATGTGAAGGCATTTTGCATATACACAGCCGCATTATTATTACCCGAAGCATACGATGGATTTACCACTATTGTATTGGCAAAGTAGGCTTGTGAGCCTCCCCCCAAGGAGAGAACCCCTTTGAGATCGCCAGATGCTGTACAATTATAAAAAGTATTATTGGTTGAGAAGAATTTGGTATTTGTACCTATTCGAGCAAAAGCTCCATTTGACTTGATTGAAGTGCCTGTAGCGGTACAATTATTCATATAGATCGTACCTGCATAATCTCCCATCACGATAGCTCCGCCATAAGTGGCTGAAGCATTATACACAATATTGTCGGTAAACTCGCAACGCTCAAGAATTACAACCGAGCGGTCGGTTTCGTTTGTATCGCCTTTTGACTCACGTTGACGCACATTCAATGCCGAGCCATTGCTTGCCGACGCATTATTACGCCATGCACAATCCACCGCATAGAAATATGAGCCGCGCACCATCACTACACCACCACGCGGACGAGTATCCGCCTCCGATGCAAGAGTATTGTCCTCGATGATAACATGGTCGAGACGAGCTATTGCATGTGTAATGAGCATTGCGCTACCCGGATAGTCAACGGCAGTGCTCGTATTTACGGCATTTCGGATGGTGATGCCTTGTATGAGGACTCTATCGAAGTCCACTTTTGAGCCGGTGTTCAAAGCTCCGCCGTAGTAGTCGGTATATTGACCGGATGCGACGTTAGGATTACCGATGATGAAATAGGCCATGCCATCGTTCTGCCCGGCGGCGTTGAAAATGGTCTTTTTCGAGTCGTCGTAGGAGGGAGCAAGCGTACCTTCATAAGAAATATCGGTATTTCTACCGGTAAGATTTTCATAGAACCCACCTTGCAAAGCGATTCCTTCGGGTATTTCGAGATGAGAATACAGATTATACTCACCGGCTGCGAAATAGAATGTTGAGCCGACTTTTGCCGTATAGAGAAGGTCTTGAAGTTTTGATTCGGGAGCCGCGTTATCCCAAGAGTAGCCGCTTTTGGTACCCTTACCTTCCGAACCGGAGATGATGAAATATTTCACCAAGGGAAGGGGAACAAATTCGCAAGCACCCGGCACAGAGTTGGTCAAGCGATGAGAACCGCGCTGGTCGGTGGTGAGACGATCGGAGGTGTCGCCGTCGCCGTTAAGGTCGGTAGCAAAGATGCTTTCGAGGTCGCGGAGCGTGTTGGATAGCTTATCGACGGCTTTTCCATCGAAAGTCTTGGCATTAACTTTCACCGTTGGAGTGTTACCCCCATTAACAGCCAGTATGGCGATAAATTTGCCATCGCTGACATAACCATCGAGCAACTCGGTCAGAGCGGCAAGTCCGCGAGTGTAGTTAGTCACCGAAGCATCGTCGCTAACAGCATAGAAGTCAGTGTCATTTGAGTCAAACAATGCCGAAGATGCCGAAGTAGCACACGTAAACAAGTTGTATTGCGATTTTTTGACAGTGGTAACCGAGGTATTCACGAAAGCATCGTGAGTTCCATCATAAGCCTTATTAGCATTAGAGTTACCGGCCATAATATTGTTGACAAGCGAAAGCTGACCGCGATAGGCCACAAATGCCTCTCCGGTAACCGTAGATTTATTACCCACGATAGTGTTGTGTCCTATGTTGATTAAAGCATCGGAGAGTTTTGAGTAAATGTATATAGCAGAACCGCTACCGGAAGTGCCATTGAAAGTGTTGTTGACAAAAGTATTGTTCCATAGGTTGGCATTCACACCCACATTACCCAACGATATATCAACAGCACCGCGAGCACCGGATGCTGTCAAAGTCGAATTTTCGGCAAAAGTGGAGCCCGAAATTCTTACTGTCTCAGTGCCCCAATCGCCTGTAGAAACCGACGCATCAATATATTCAACACAAAGAGCAGCTCCGGATGCAGCCGAATTGTCGTGGAAATAGCAGTCGGTAATCTCAACATCGCGAGCGGCTGTGTGTAGAGCGCCACCTTTGGTAAGATAAGCAGTACTATTGTCTGTATAGGTTGCGGCAGCAACAGTGTTGTCGCAAAACTCCACATTATATAATTTCACCTCAGCACCGGTGCTATAGATAGCACCACATTCAGCTGAAGCCGGAGATGTAGTATTGCAAATCTTGAAATTTGAAAAATATAGGCCATTACGTTTGGCTTTCACTGCAAAGTTCTTACCGGAGCCATCGATGGTGGTTTTACCTATGATATTTTCGTATTGAGAATCATAGCCACCGATAAACTCTACAGGCGATGACAATTCAAAACTTTCATTATAAGTATCGGCTGTGACGTAAACCGTCGAGCCGGCAGTAGCAACTCTCTTTGCCTCAGTCAATGTTTGGAAAGGAGCCGATTTTGAGCCATCACCACCGGCCGCCGCGTTGGCATTTACATAAATCTTCGGAGCATTGTGACCGAGAGTACAGTTGATATATACCGGGTAGTGGTCGGATGGATTTTTGGCATTACCATAAGTTTCAGTAATCACACAATAGCTTGTTGCATGAATATTGCGATAGAACACATAGTCGTAGATCGATCCATCCGTAGCGCTTGCCATAGGAGTAAATCCGGTAGTAGTAAGTTGATTGACCGATGAATTTGAATTGGTGTAGGGAGCGACTATTTTACTATCGGCAGCAAGTGCCGCATCGGAGAAATAAGTCATATATTCGCGATAAGCATGCTGATTTACACCACGACGGCGATCCAAATTTAAGTCACCAACGAGGACTACCGGCACCGTTCCGCGCTCCAATCCGTAGGCATCGGCCAACTCATCGGCATACTGCGATAGACGAGCCGTAATCAACTTGCCGCTTTCGGGTCCATCGAGGAGCTTTCCGGCATTGGAGTGAGCCATAGCAAATACCAGTACTTGACCGGCATCGGAACCTGACTTCACTCTAAGCTTCATCCACACACAAGTGCGAGCTATCGCGGCTCCGGAGTCGTTGGAAGTGCCATAGGTAGCATATTCCCAACCATAGCTTCCGGCTGTCTCAGGAGTCGGTGACAGCCAAAAATGGCCTTGTCCCAAACATTCGTATTTACTCGTTTTGTATGCTAATATATTATAGGAATATCCTCCATCGACAACACCTTGACTACGCTCTACGGGTCGCCACGAGTAGGTACCCCACAACGCATCAGCGATGTCGGACAATTGATTTCCTTGATCAGTTTCTCCGGTCACTTCTTCAAGACCGAGGAGGTCGAAATCAATGTCTTTGATGAGCTGAATCAGATTTGTTTTACGGTTGCTCCACGCCCAACCCGCCGTCACGTCGGAATCATCGTTGGTGTAGCGAACGTTGTAGTTACCGATGCGGTGTATCCCCGTTCCATCGGTTGATATGTTGTCGTAGGTGTTGGCTTGAGCGGGGAGTGAGGGGAACCCAAGAGCTACGAGCAATAGGATTATATTAAAAAGTCGATTTATTATCATACCGGAAGTTAGTTAGTGTCAAAAATCACGAAGATGCGCAGTAGTAGGCACACTTCGCCATCCGGGCGAGGTGTGTGATGTGGTAAGTGTAGTATTAAAGAACTGCGACATCATGGGTCGAATTTATAAAGATAGAATTGTTAGAGTAAGTGGTAATAAGCTAATAGATACGCTTTTGTGTTTTTCGTGCGGTAAACAGGATGGGTTTATGATATAGAAAAGATAGTGTCGCGTAGGGGCGCATAGCCTCGGGAAAGAGGGCGCAAAATATACGCGCCCCTACGGACAATATCGTCAGAAGATCGATTACTTAACGAGCTTAGAAGCCTTTACAGTACCGTCAGCCTTGATAGCCTTTTGGATGTAGAGACCATTTTCGGGAGCAACGTTGAGTTTTTGACCTTGAATGTTGTAGTATTCAACAGCGATAACTTCAGCATCGCTTTCAGCTACGATGTCTTCGATACCTGAAGTAGCTTTAACGTCGTAAGCTCCGGGAACGGTGGTGTCAAGACGCTTGTTGCCCTTTTGGTCAACAGTCACGTCAATCTTGTCGTTGATACCCCAAGAGGTCGCAGCCGTAACGAGGTCGGCAGTAGTAACAGTGCGGTAAGTTTCGAGCGGAGCGATAACGCCGTCAGCGATAGTGTTAGTACCGAATACGGTAGCCACAGTGTTGGCATTAGTAGCGCTATCAGTCGATTTGAGAGAAGCTTTTGACAGAGGATCGAAAGTAGAACCCCAAACGTTGTAACCTGCAGATTCATATAGCGAAGTATTAGCTTGGAACCACATTACAGAACCATTGTCATCAGCAGCAGTATCGGTGGTATTAACTACGATATTGTTGGCAAGATAAGACTGACAGTTTGTACCAAATGAAATCACACCACGCAAGTTGGCAGCATCATTAGCATAATAATCGAAAATTGTAGTATTGGTCATATAGAACTTGGTATAACCACCAACGCGAAGGAATGCACCAATCTTATTGATAGCAGGAACATCAATCTTACCATGTGCAGTACAGTTGTTCATAATCATAGTACCGGCACCATCAGAAAGAGTAACTATACCACCATAGTTGTTGTTAGCATTAGTAGGATCTTCCATGTGATTGGTGTCAGAGAAGTAGCAACGCTCTAAGATAGTGAAACCTTCTTCGGCAGGCTCACAAGGTTGATTAGTTCCACCGCCACGCTGACGCATTGAGAAGCAAACACCGGCCGATTGACCTTCGTTGTTTTCCCAAACACAATCGTGAGCATTGATGTAGCTACCACGAGCTACAGCAATAGTACCACGACAAATTTTTGCAGCGATATCACCCACACGAACATTGCTGTCGAATTTCACGAAGCTAAGCTCGACATTGGCATTGTCGGCATAGAAAGCTGCACCGGTATAGTCACCAACGACCTTTTCGGTGTCGTTACCTACGCGAGCATTTTTGATAGTGATACCTTCGAGGAGAATAGGATCTACATCGGTATAGTAACCTTCTTCGTTGCCATTGATGGTGAAATATGCATTATTACCATTGTCGCCAAGTCCATCACCGGTAAGGTCAGCGTCAAAAATTGTTTCTGCTCCGGTGGGATAAGTAACATCAACATTTGTTCCGGTAGAAGAAGCAGGGAAACCGCCCTTGATAGTTACACCAAATGGGATCTGCCAATAGCCATCTACTTTATTGTAGTAGGTGCCTTCCATGAGGTAGAACACGTCGCCCGAAGCAGCGTTCTTGATGGTTGTAGCAAGGTCGTCGCCACTCATAGCATCTTCCCAAGAGTAGCCTTCACCTGATCCATTAGGGCTGAAGAAATAGACTTCGCCGGCATTCACGTTAGCAGCAACCAACATCGTAGCAGCAGCTAAAACAGAAGTAATACTTCTTTTCATAACTAAAAAATTTTGTTTAGGTTAATAAAAAATTGATGAAAATAAAAGTTGCTCTATCGGCTCGTCGTTTCGGTATTAGATGATACCGACAGAGCAACGAAATTTTCGGTTAGTTTATATAAATGTTAGAAAAAAGTGGTTTAGAGACCATCGTTCCAACCGGGATTTTGCGAGAGAGCCATACCGGAGAGGAGACGTTCGTTGATAGGAATAGCCCAGAGGTAATCCTTGTTTTCGTCCCAAGAGCATTTCAACGAAGGATCAGAGTGGACAACCATGTAGCCTGAAGTACCTTCAGAGAGAATGATGTCGTCGCCAATCTTGAGGAAAGTCAAGCCACGTCCCGAGGGCTTAGTGCCGGTATATAGGCACACATCATCCTTACCGTCGCCGGTGAGGTCGTATTTACCTTCGCCGGGGAAGTATTGACCATAGAAAGGACGCTCATACACCTTACCCTCTTTCCAACGAAGAATGTCGCTGTAGTGGAGACCTTCGAGTACAAGCTCGATAAGTCGCTCACGACGGATTTCGAGAATGACACCTGTGTTGGTGCTCTTGGTAACGTTGGGATAACCCCATTCGGCACTCTTCATGTATGGGTCGGGATTAGCGTTAGCCCAAGCGAGGTCGAGGTGAGGCATGCCCACGCGATCGCGAAGGAGATTGATAGAGATGTCGAGGTCGCTTTGAGTGATCGTGCCGAGTTCGGCAAGCGCTTCAGCATATATCAAATACATTTCACCGAGGCGGAATAGCGGAAGGTCGATCATCGACGCATCCCAAGTGTTGTATTGCACTTCGCGCACGTATTTGATATACTTGTAACCGGTAGAAACGTTAGAGGTCATGTCGGTCATATAGTGCTTGGTTTCACCCTTTTGGATGTAACCGGGGCAATATACAGTCTGAGCCATACGCGGGTCGCGGTTGGTACATTCTTCTACGAAGCCCTTGGTTTCCCAACCGGCAAGGTCAGTGTAGCGAGTACCATCGGCATTTAGGTAGAGGTTGACAAAGCGCTTGGTGAAACCTGTGGCACGAGTGTTGGCCCAACCATTTGCGTTGCACTTGATGGCAGCTTCCTGGCTGCAACGGCGAGCCCAGATGATTTCGTTTGCAGGAGCGGCAGCTGTAGCGAAGAGGTCGCGATAAGGCTCAGCACCATCGGTGAAGAGCGAGTAGCCACCTTGAGTCATCACTTCCTTGGCTGCTTCGGCAGCGAGGCGGAAGAGTTCGTCGGAAGGAAGAGCATCGGGGTTGAACACATCGCCGCTATGATACTTGCGGAACGAAGCCTCAAACAAGCAAGCACGAGCCTTGAGCGCAAGAGCAGTCCAGCGATTCACCTCATAGGTAGTGCGAGTGGATGGCAAGCGGTAGGACTTGGCAGCAGAGTCGCAGTCGGCTATGATGTGCTTGATGATCACGTCGCGAGAGTCGCGAGGCTTGTTGAGCAACTCAGCGTCGCCCGAGCCAATGGGGGTGTCATACCAAGGGAGGTCGCCAAACTTCACGAGCATATTATAGTAGAAGTATGCGCGGAAGAAATAGGCCACGCCATTGTAGCGTTCGCGAGCAGCCTCATCGGAGCAACGGTCGTTGTTCCGGAGGAAGTAGTTGACCTTGCGAAGGTCGTCCCAATTCCAACCCACTTCGCCGGCTTTGGTAGGGATGAGTCGCGCACCTTGGATTTCGCGCACGAGAGTCGGCGACACGAAGTGTTCGCCTTGCTCGCAATACCAATTGAGAGCACCCTCAGTAGCATTTGACGGAGCCGACGGCATCATCGAATAGAATTGATTGGTGTAGAGCTGCAATTCAGCTTCAGTACCGAAATAAGTCTCGGGGGAGAGATCATCTTCGGGGAATTCGTCCAAGTCGTCGCAAGCATTGAGACAGCATGCGGCTGCGAGGAGCAGCATTATTTTATATAAGTAATTCATTGTCGTTGATATTAGAATGTGATATTAACACCGAAAGTGAATGTCTTAGCGAAACTATAGTTGACACCGGTATTGGTGGCAGCAGCGGTTTCGGGGTCGATGCTCTTGCAATATTTCTTGAAAGGCGACCAATAGAAGAGGTTTTCGCCGGAGAAATAAACGCGGAGTTCCGAGAAGTAATTTTTCAACCAAGGAAGCGTGTAACCGATGGTGAGGTTCTTCAAGCGGAGGTAAGCGATGCTCTGCAAGTAGCGGTCGTTGGCATTACCGAGCTGATTTTGCGAGCCGAGAGCTTCGTAAGCACGCCAACGGGGGAAGTAAGCACCCTTGTTGTCCTCAGTCCACACATTAGAGAGGAAGTCTTTCTCGATAAATGCTTGATAAGGACGAGAATACGGGCCCCAGAAGGTGATAGCTTCGTTGGTAGGATACCAATCGCGCTTACCGATACCTTGGAAGAACACTGAGAAGTCGATGCCGTTCCACTCAGCCGAAGCGCGGAAGTTGTAGCTATAGCGTGGGAGTGAGTTACCGATCACCTTGCGGTCGCCGGGATTTTCGAGAGTGTTTTCACCGATAGAGATCACACCGTCGCCATCAAGGTCGCGATATTTCATGTCTCCACCATGGAGTCCCTTAGAAGGACCTGCGATTTGGATGTCACCATTCACGAGCGATTGGTCAATGGTCCAAGCAGCAGCTTCTTCGTCAGACATAAAGAGGCCGTCGATCGAGTAACCCCAGATTTCACCGAGAGTCATGCCTTCGTAGTAGTCGGAGAGGAGCTTGTTGGGGTTGTCGAACTTAGTGATTTCCGACTTGTAGTCGCCGATACCACCACCTACCGAGTAGCGGAGGTTCTTGCCGAAGAGAGCGATGTCGTCGGTCCAAGTCAATCCGATTTCCCAACCTTTGGTGCGGAGGTCGGCGCAGTTGGCTTCGGGAACAGACGCACCATACACAGCGGGGAGAGAAGCACCTGAGGTGAGCATATCCTTAGTATCGCGGATGTAAACGTCGCCGGTGAAGTTAAGTCGATTGTTGAAGAATGCGAGGTCGACACCGAGGTCGTAGGTAGTAACCGTTTCCCAAGTGAGGTCGGAAGCCACAGGGTCGCTTTCGGTTGCATAGGGAAGCTGAGTCACACCGTCGAGAGTGACGTTAGAGAGCTTCTTAGAGGTGTCGATCACGTCGATATAGTCGTAGTAGCCAACTTGTTGGTTACCAAGCGAACCGATAGAAGCACGGATCTTGGCATTGCTCCACCACTCGCTGAGAGGTTGCCAGAAATCTTCTTCGCTGATGCGCCATCCGAGAGATCCTGAGGGGAAGAAGCCCCAACGATGGTCGCTTGCAAAGCGAGAAGAACCATCGTAACGACCGGAAAGTTCGATGAGGTATTTGCCTGCATAGTCGTAGTTGAAACGACCGAACCAACCGCGAGTGCGAGCGTTCTGAACGTCTTCGATAAGTTCAGTCACTTCGCCGGTAGCGAGGTTGAACGAAGAGTTTTCGGTCGACAAGAGGTCAAGGCGAGTAGCTTTCAAGCTGCGGTTGCGATAGATTTCGCCGTTCATACCGAGCATCAACTTGAAGTTGTGGTCGCCGAAAGAGGGAGAATAAGTAGTGAAGATGTTGTAGGTCTGGTTGGTGCGACGAGTGTGACGCTCAGTGTATTGGTCGCGAGCGACCGACTTCGAAGCGGGATCCATCCAAGAGATTTGTCCGGCAACGTCAGAATAAGGCACGGGCACACGGCGAGAAGCGAACTCATAGTTGCGGAAAAGATAAGAATAGTCGGCATTGACGGTCCAATCTTTCATCAACTTGATTTCGATTTCGTTTTTCACCACAAATTCGCGGTTCTTTTCGTCGTTCCAGTGCTTACCTTGATTGAGCACAGCATTGAGACCACCACCTACTTCAACAGAGCCGTTGTAGTTGTAGCGATTGGCAAATACCGAGGTTCCATCGGGGTTGGTCGACGGAATGTAGGCGAGAGAGTGGAGCGAAGTAGACTTCATCGTGTACTGAAGGTCGTTGCCACCGGGGTATTTATAGTCTGATTCAAAGTAGCTTACGTTGATACCATACTTCAACCAATCGGTAATCTGTACGTTGATTTTAGAGCGGATGTTGTAGCTCTTGAAATTATCGTTGTTTTGACGTATCTGACCATCTTCTTTGTATAGACGTCCCGAAACGTAGTAGTTGACCTTGTCGGTACCACCGGTGATCGACACGTTGTAGTCTTCCATCGGACGAGTGGTCTTGAAGTAGTGGTTGTACCAGTCAAAGTTGGCATAATATTTATATGACAAGTCGTCTTGAACTACAGCCCAAGGGAGGTCGGCAGTTTCACCCTTACCGAGACGCATCCAAAGCTGAGCATAGTCGTTGTCGTCGTAGGTAGTGTAGCCATAGCCTACGTGTTCGTCCATAAACCAGTCGTTGATGAATACCGACCAATAACCGGAATCGACGAAATCGGTGTTTGTAGTGGGGTTTTTCCAACCTGCTTTGAGGTCGAACGACACCTTGGGTTTACCATCTTTACCGCTCTTGGTAGTGATAAGAACAACACCCGAAGAAGCCTTGGCTCCATAGATAGCGGCAGCCGAAGCATCCTTAAGTACTGAAACAGATTCTATATCGTTGGCGTTGACGCGATTGAGCGACATTTCCACACCATCGACCAAGATAAGAGGAGTACCGCCATTGATAGAGGCCACACCACGGATGTCGACTGAATAGCCTGAGTTGGGGCCACCGGTGCTCATCGAGAGGTTAAGAGCGGGGTCGGCACCTTGAAGTGCGGTAGCAGCATTGGAAGTAGGACGTCCGGTGATCTCCTCAGCCTTGATGACGCTGACAGCACCGGTAAGGTTGACTTTCTTTTGAGTACCATAACCTACGACAACCACTTCGTTGAGTGCGGTTGCATTTTCGCGAAGCACAGCATCGTAGCGGCCTTCGCCGGTAACCTTAAGAGCGACAGGCTCATAACCGATGTATGTGATTTCTATCACATCGCCGGCTTTGACCGAAGTAAGAGAGTAATTACCATCGATATCGGTAGAAACGCCCATTTTTGAGCCCTTGATGCGCACATTGGCACCAATCATCGGCTCGTCGTTGTTGTCGATAATCGTACCACGGATAGTGAATCCGGCTTTTGTCCCTGCGTTGGCCTCTTCGATTTCAGCTCTTGACATCGGTGAGGCTTTGGGAAACACTACGACAATACCGTCGCTTTCAATCTGATAAGCCAAGTCGGTATTGCTAAAAAGGCGATCGAGCACAGCCGCATCGGCCTCATTGTTGGCCGAAACAGACACTACAGCATCGAGTCCTTTCAAAGATGATTTATAGAAGAAATGGAGGTTTGACACCTTCTCAATTTCACTCATCGCTTTGCGCAAAGGCACCGACGAGAGAGAGACAGTGATATTGGCTTGCATTGCGACAGAGCAACAAAGGACTGCAAGCAAAACCAAAGTCCGCTTTAATTGTTTAGTAATATAACTCATGGTTCTTAAGATTTAGTTATTCAACAACCGTGATTTTCTTGGTAATCTCAACTTTACGCCAATCGAAGTTGGGATATTTGATTTGACCGAAGAAATATACGGTGATTTCCCCCGGCTCGGTCAAAGTGATTTCCGAAGAAGTATTCACGCGGTTTTCACCGTTTTCGACAAACTCTTGAAAATCAACTTCAATGGCATTAGGTGACCACCACGACATGTTCCACCAATAGGTTTCTTCCTGTAGGCTTTCGTTGGGGCCACTAAGCTCTGTGATAGAGCATGTAATCACGTCTCCTACTTGATAGACATCTTTTTCGGGAGTGATGGTGATCGATGAATACGACGTATCCGCACCGACAACATCGCCGATTTCGGGATCGTCGTCGCACGATACCAAACCCAAAGAGAGAACCATCAATAAAAGACCAAAGTACTTTACGTTTAGCATAATAAGGATAGTTAGTTGGTTATAATGTTAGTATGATAGGTTAATTAAAGAGTCGTTGATTATTTCATATTTTGCTCCGGAAGCGGCAGTCAGCACACTCAGCACTTTGTGGATGTCGGTCTGATATATCGTTCCGGTGAATTTTTCGTTTTTGAGCTCGGGAGAAGTGATGTTGACGGTCACTCCATAGTTGCGGGAAATCATCTTGGTGATGTCGTCGAACCGTTCATTATTAAAATATGCGTAACCGTTCATCCATTCGCAGTAGTTGATGGCTTCGACCGACTGCTTCGACATTCGACCGGTCTTTTTGTCGTAGGAGACGCGAGTGTCGGGGGAGATAACCATATTTTCGCTACCCGAAACGACATTGACCTTGCCATCGGTGAGCGCTACTGATATTGAAGAACTTTCGGGATAGGCGTTGACATTGAATTTTGTACCGAGACATTCGACCTTTACGTTGTCTGCTTGTACGTAGAAAGGGTGCTCTGCGTCTTTTGCCACATCAAAGTAGGCTTCGCCCGAAAGGTTGACCACGCGCGAGTCGGTGGCTTCGTCGTAGAAGAATGTGATTTTTGATTTGGTATTGAGATTCACCTCGGTTCCGTCGGGGAGAGTGACGAAGCTCTTATTTCCGGTGTTGGTGTAGACGGTAAAGGTCTTATCCTCGAAAGGTGACGTCATAAAATAATACATTGCACCCACCGTTGCGACAACTGCTACGAAGCAAGCTGCCACTGAAAGCATATAGTAACGCCAAGAGTGCTTGGGTGTCACGCTCGACGACTCACTATAAATATTGTCAAGAATACCCTCCTTGACTTCGTCGTCAAATTCGGGGTTCGACGCATCTATCTGAGATTGAAACCACAATCTCGCGTCGATATCCGACTCCAACCATTCGCATATGCGAAGTCGGTCAGCAGCCGTTGCGCTGTGATTGAGATATTTCTCCACTAATTTCTTTAATTCTTCAATATTTTCCATAAGGTCAGTGCTACTACGAGAATAAGTAAGAATAAACGAGAATGATCGGAGCTAACACATTATAGTACTTTAGCACACGCTCTCTGACATATTGAAGAGCCAACGTCATGTGACGCTCCACCGTATTACTTGAGATTTGAAGTTCTTCTGCGATCTGCTTGTTGCTCATGTTGTGCAACCTGCTCATCATGAACACTCGCTTGCGCATCGGAGGCATATCCTCAATGATTTTCATGATGAAGTCGTTTAGGAAATTTTTGTTCAACAGTTTTTCGGTGGAATAGTCAAGGTCGGATGTATTTCGCATGATATAGTTATAGTACAGATACTCGATGGTCTCATGTTCGCAGTAGTTGAGGAACATGTTTCGTGCCGCTGTGTACATGTAGGATAACATTGCTGATTCGTTCTTTAGTTCATTACGTTTTTCCCAGACTTTGAGAAAAGTGTTTTGGGTTATTTCTTCTGCGAGATATTCGTTGCCTCGTGAAATCCTCAATACAAAATTGTAGACACGACCACTATAAGCCGAATAGATATATTCGAACTTACGTTTAGCACTAATGTCTTTCTCGTTCTCAGTTTTCACGATCGCATTTTAACCTTAAGACAGACGAACCGTAATATTCCCCCAATCACCCCCCCCCCGTTTAACTTTTATTAACTTTGAGCGCGTTTGGTTTTTATCGTAT
>CAZWWS010000010.1:37837-49176 GCA_964637445.1 uncultured Muribaculum sp. | reverse complement strand
AGCTTGAACAGGCTCTGATAGATAATTTGCAACAATTCATCATGGAGCTTGGGCGTGGCTTTGCCTTTGTTGAACGCCAAAAACATATTCGCACCGATTTAGGTGATTTTTATGCCGACCTCGTTTTTTACAACTATCGAATGAAAAGGTTTGTAATCTTCGAGTTGAAAACACACGCATTAACTCATGCCGATGTGGGACAACTTGATATGTATGTGCGTATGTATGATGATTTGGTAAAAGGCGAAGATGACAATCCGACCATTGGTGTACTTCTTTGCACTGACACAGACAAAACAATTGCCAAATATTCCGTTTTACACGATAGCGAACAGCTATACGCAGCAAAATATATGGCTTATATGCCTACCGAAGAAGAGTTGCGCACAGAAATAGAACAACAAAAACGGTTCTTCTTGGAACAACACAATCCAAAATAACATCTCCCCTCATAATCAGAAGTATTCGGCGAATAAATTTGCTATTCGTCGAATTTTTTCGGTGAATAGAATGTATATTGTAGCTCGCAAGTTGTTACAATTCGCGATTTTTTTTTCGCTAATGTGTGACATAATGACATAATATCCCTTTGGTTTTCGTTGTAACTTTGCTGCGATTTAAGTGATGCGGACTTAAATAGCGGACATTGACTTTTTTGACATTATATTTTGCAATTTTGAGATTATGATATAATTTCTTGCCATGGCGATGGCGGATTGACGGAAATGTTGTAATTTAGCGGTTGCGTAGGTGCGAACATTCTCGCCATCGTGTGTGTTTATAGTGTGTATTAATTCTAAAATCAATAAGATTATGAACAAGCACATTATTTTTGCATTTATCGGTGGCGCAATCGCCGGAGCGGGTGCTGCTTTGCTCTTGGCGCCGGAAAAGGGTTCGGATCTGCGTACGGACATTAAAAAATTGCTTTGTAAGAAAGGACTCTGTAAGTGTGGTTGTGGCGAAAAGGACTGCGACTGTGAGGCCGATGCTGTGGTCGATGAAATCATTGCTACAGTTCAGGAGTAGCCTGATTTCGATTTTTCACAACACAGGGACGCAGTAACTCTGCGTCTCTTATTCCTTGCAATATTTCGATGATGGATAAGAATATCGGATATAAATCGCTTATAGAGTTGGTGCAACAATGGGCTTCATTGAAGATTGAAGGTGTGAGGCTTTCGGTGGCTTATCGGATGACGATCCTTTTGTCAACGCTGTTGTTGGTGGCAATAGCAGTGATATTGGTCGCATTGATTATGCTGTTTCTATCGATTGCCGTGGCTCACATACTTTCTTCGTCGATGGCAATGGAGTGGGCTTATCTGATTGTGGCCGGTGGCTATGCGGTGTTGCTCGTTGCCGTTGTTGCATTGCGTCGACGATTGATCATGGATGCTGTGGCGCGGTTTATGTCGCGATTGTTGTTGGACCGACCAAACCTTGACGATAATGAACAGATTGAATGATGCTCCATGGCGTGGCTACTCTTACGATGAGTTGCGTAGCCGGCTGTTGATCAATGTGGCTAAAAGCGAATTATCGAAGCGGCGTCTGATGTCGACGATGCATTCTGTCGCGACAACCGATAGTGGTGTAGGGTTGTCACATGGCGTGAATGGTTGGCTTGATGGATTCTCGTCGATGGCTCTGATGCGCAAGATGCTGGGAGCTTTGAGCTATGTCGATTATGCCATAGTGGCTTTTCGCCTTAGTCGACGCTTGGTTGGCACTTTCCGCAAAGCAAAGAAACGAAAACCGTAAACTAACATAGATATTAATATAGGAAAATTAGTGAGTTGAATATGAATGATTATGTTGAAGTGCGTATTGATATAGAGCCATGCAGTGAGGTCGCAACTGATTTGGTGGCAGCCATGCTTTGTGAGTGTGGCTACGAAAGTTTTGTTCCCGATGCCAAAGGGGTGACGGCTTATGTGAAGCGCGAAATGTATGCTCCCGAAGCTGTGGCGCAGATGATTGAGGAGTTTCCGCTCGATGTGACGATTACTCATCACGATGTGATGATCGAGGGGCGTGATTGGAATAGCGAGTGGGAAAATCATTATTTCAAACCGATTGTAGTGGGCAATCGATGTGTGATTCATAGCTCGTTCCACACTGATGTGCCGGTTGCGGAATATGATATTGTCATCGATCCGAAGATGGCATTCGGTACGGGGCATCATCAGACTACTTCGCTCATCATCGAGCAATTGCTCGATATGGATTTGACCGGACGGATGGTACTCGATATGGGGACCGGTACAGGCATCCTTGCTATCCTTGCTGCTATGCGTGGTGCTTCTCCTGTGATTGGTATCGAAATCGATCCGGCGGCACAAGTCAACGCTGTCGAAAATGTGAAACTCAACTCTCATCCCGAGATAAAGATTGTGCTTGGCGATGCTTCTTCGTTGGCTCTCGTCAGTGGGGTGGATGTTTTTATAGCAAATATCAATCGCAATATCATTACCGCCGACATTGCATCCTATGTGACCACGATGAAGCCGGGCGCGGAAGTGCTGTTAAGCGGATTTTATGTCGACGATATTCCTGTGGTGATGGAGGCCGCTAAGCCGTTCGGACTTGCATATCGTTCGCATACGGAGCGCGACAATTGGACTTGTCTAAGACTTATTAAAGAATGACCTGCTCTATGATGTTACGACGTGCTATATTGGCTGTCTTAGCCGTTTTTTCGGTTTCGATTGGTGCTGCTGCGCAGACCGTCGAAGGTGTTCAGCTCCATGAGTCGCATTTCACATGGGGAGCAGAGTTGGGTAGTGCTATCGATGTCAGCAGTAACGATATGTCGGCTATCTCGCTCGATGCATATTTTGGCTACAAAAATGACTATTTGCGTTTCGCCGGAGTAGGAGCCGGCATTAATGCGATGTTCAACAATGGCTCTCGGCTTTTCCCGATATACGCTATGGTGAGGACAAATTTCCGACGCACTACCTCTTTGGCGTTCCTCGACTTGAAAGTTGGTACGGCTGTGGGCTATCTCGAATCTGATGAAACGCAAACCGGACTCTACGGCTCATTGGGCGTGGGATTTAATCTCGCGATTAGCCAAAAGTTTCGTAGTCATATCATTGTAGGATATAGTTATACCGGTTTGAAATCATATACCGTGGGCGAGCGATATATCGAACAAGATGATATGCATGCCATGATGGTACGAATTGGTATATCTTTCTGATGAAAAATTGCAAATTGTAAGTGAAAATGTGCATTTTGTTTTGAATTGTTGGTGTAAAAAGTGATTTTTTTTCGCATTTTGTTTGTCGATATAAAAATAAGTAGTAATTTTGCATCATCAATAATAAAACGACAATAATATGACATTATCCCTTTCACTATCGATTATTTTAGGACTATCGCTACGAAAATAATTGCGGAGGGAAAGCGTTGTATAATATTATGTAATAAATAACGAAAAAGCATAGACCTTTCTCTCCGATAAGAGAAAGGTCTTTTTTTAATTTGATAATATAAAATAGGACAATAGATATGAGTAACAGATTGTTTATTTTCGATACTACGTTGCGCGACGGCGAGCAGGTGCCCGGATGTCAGCTCAACACGGTTGAGAAGATTGAGGTTGCCAAGGCTTTGGAAGAACTTGGCGTCGACGTGATTGAAGCCGGTTTCCCGGTGTCGAGTCCCGGCGACTTTAATTCAGTGGTAGAAATTTCGAAGGCTGTGACATGGCCTACGATATGTGCCCTTACACGTGCTGTCGAAAACGATATTCGTGTGGCTGCTGAGGCTTTGCAATATGCCAAGCACAAGCGTATCCACACCGGTATCGGCACGTCGGACTATCATATTAAGTATAAATTCAACTCCAACCGCGAGGATATTCTTCAACGTGCTATCGGTTGCGTGAGCTATGCTAAGAAGTTTGTAGAAGACGTGCAGTTCTACGCCGAAGATGCCGGTCGCACCGACAACGAATATCTTGCGCGCGTGGTTGAGGCTGTGATCAAGGCCGGTGCTACGGTAATTAATATTCCCGACACTACAGGCTACTGCCTCCCGTCGGAGTTTGGCGAAAAGATTAAATATCTTATGGAGCATGTCAATGGCATCCATAAGGTTACTATCGCCACTCACTGTCACAACGACCTCGGTATGGCTACGGCCAACACCGTCAGCGGTGTGATAAATGGTGCGCGTCAAGCCGAGGTGACCATCAATGGTATCGGTGAGCGCGCCGGTAACACTTCTCTTGAAGAGGTGGTGATGACTTTCAAGTCGCATAAGGAACTTGATATTGTTACAAATATCAACTCTACCAAGATTTCAGGTATCAGCCGCATGGTTTCGAGCTTGATGAATATGCCTGTTCAGCCCAACAAGGCTATCGTGGGACGTAATGCGTTTGCTCACTCATCCGGTATTCACCAAGATGGGGTGTTGAAAAATCGCGAAAGCTACGAAATTATCGACCCCAAGGATGTGGGGATCGATGAAAATTCGATTGTGCTCACCGCTCGTAGCGGACGCGCAGCGTTGAAGCATCGTCTGCATGTGCTTGGTATTGATTTGGAAAAAGATGCGTTGGATAAGGCTTATGAGGCATTCCTTCGCCTTGCCGATAAGAAGAAAGAGATCAACGACGACGATGTGTTGATGCTCGCCGGCAAGCACAACACGGCCAATCGTCGCATTAAGCTCGACTATCTGCAAGTCACCAGCGGCGTTGGTGTTCACTCGGTGGCAAGCGTAGGGCTTGACATCGCAGGCGAGAAGTTTGAGGCGTGTGCTTCGGGCAACGGACCTGTCGATGCTGCTATCAGTGCGATAAAGAATATCATACGTCGCACTATGGTGGTCAAGGAATTCTTGATTCAAGCCATCAACAAGGGTAGCAACGATGTGGGTAAGGTACACATGACGGTGGAACACGACGGCAATCACTATTATGGATTCTCAGCCAACACCGATATTGTGGCTGCAAGTGCTGAAGCTTTTATCGATGCTATCAATAAGTTTGTAAGATAATTCACGGATAATACTCTATAAAAACATTAAAAAAGTAATGGCTAATACATTATTTGACAAGATTTGGGATGCCCATGTGGTTAATCTCATCGAGGGTGGTCCCTCTCAACTCTACATCGATCGTCACTATTGTCATGAAGTGACCAGTCCACAAGCGTTCGATGGTTTGCGTCAACGTGGATTGAAGGTGTTCCGTCCGGAGAAAACATATTGTTCTCCCGACCACAACATCCCTACGATGAATCAAGATAAGCCTATTGCCGACCCGATTTCGCGCAATCAGGTGGAAACTTTGACTCGCAACGCCAATGAATTTGGTGTTACTCTCTATGGTTTGGGTCACAAGAAAAACGGTATTATCCACGTAATCGGTCCGGAAAACGGATTGACTCTTCCCGGCTATACCATCGTGTGTGGCGACAGCCATACATCGACTCATGGTGCATTTGGCGCCGTAGCTTTCGGTATCGGTACGAGCGAGGTGGAGATGGTGCTTGCGTCACAATGTATCCTTCAGCCAAAGCCGAAGACGATGCGTATCAATGTCAATGGCAAGCTCCGCGAGGGAGTTACCGCTAAGGATATTGCACTTTATATCATCGCTAAGATGACTACCGGTGGCGCTACCGGATATTTTGTGGAATATGCCGGCGATACGATTCGCAACCTTTCGATGGAAGAGCGTATGACAGTCTGCAACCTTTCGATTGAGATGGGTGCGCGCGGTGGTATGATTGCTCCCGACGAAACTACTTTTGCCTATGTGAAAGGCCGTGAATTTGCTCCCAAGGGCGAGGAGTGGGATAAAGCGTTGGCTTATTGGCGTACGCTCAAGAGCGACGACGATGCGGTGTTTGACAAGGAAATCAACTTTGATGCCAACGACATCGATCCTCGTATCACTTACGGCACAAACCCCGGTATGGGTATGGGCATCAATGATGCTATCCCGGCGCCCGATCCTGAAGATGAAGCAGGCAAGATTTCGTATGCTAAATCACTCGAATATATGGGATTTGAGGTAGGACAGAAGTTGGCAGGCCATCCGATCGATTATGTATTCCTCGGAAGCTGCACCAACGGCCGTATCGAAGACTTCCGCGCGTTTGCCAACTTTGTCAAAGGTAAAAAGAAAGCCGACAATGTCACTGCATGGCTTGTGCCCGGCTCATGGATGGTCAACGATCAAATCAAGGCAGAAGGATTGGATAAGATTCTCGCCGATGCAGGATTTGAACTTCGTCAACCAGGATGCTCGGCTTGTCTTGCGATGAACGAAGATAAGGTTCCGGCAGGAAAATTGGCGGTTTCTACGTCAAATCGCAACTTTGAAGGTCGTCAAGGTCCCGGCTCACGCACTATCTTGGCCGGTCCGCTTGTTGCTGCAGCTTCGGCTATCACAGGTGTTCTTACTGATCCTCGTACAATCTAAAAAACATTACAAAGATGAAAGAAAAATTCAGCACCATAGTTTCTACGTGTATTCCTCTCCCGATGGAGAATGTAGATACCGACCAAATCATCCCGGCACGATTCTTGAAAGCAACTTCGCGTGAGGGATTTGGCGACAACTTGTTCCGTGATTGGCGCTACGACAAGGATGGCAATCCTATCAAGGATTTTGTTCTCAATGATCCTACTTACTCGGGTTGCATATTGGTGGCAGGTAAGAATTTCGGCTCAGGGTCGAGTCGCGAACACGCAGCGTGGGCTATCGCCGACTATGGCTTCCGCGTTGTAGTGTCGAGCTTCTTTGCCGACATTCACAAAAATAATGAACTTAACAATTTCGTGCTTCCTGTGGTGGTGAGCGAGGAATTTCTTGCCGAACTCTTTGACTCGATTGCAGCCAATCCTAAAACTGAAGTGAAGGTGGATCTTCCGGCTCAGACTATAACCAATCTTGCTACCGGACATAGCGAAAATTTTGAAATAAACCCCTACAAAAAACATTGTCTCGAAAATGGTCTCGATGACATCGAGTTCCTACTATCGAAGAAAGCCGATATCGAGGCTTGGGAAGCTAAGAAATAGCGATGTTTGTAGAAATAATGGATACTACGCTGCGCGACGGCGAGCAGACCTCCGAAGTGTCGTTTTCGGCATCTGAAAAACTCGGTATTGCCCGACTGCTTTTGGAGGAACTGCACGTGCCGCGCGTGGAGATTGCATCGGCGCGTGTGTCGGAGGGCGAGCGAGACACGGTGCGCGATGTGTGCTCATGGGCTAAGCGCATGGGGCATATCGAACGCATCGAAGTGCTTGGCTTTCTCGATAACGGGCAGTCGATCGATTGGATTAAAGATGTGGGAGGGCAGGTGATAAATCTGCTTTGTAAAGGCTCTGAAAAGCACTGCGTCTACCAATTGAAGCAAACTCCTGAGCAGCATTTCGAAAATATTCGTCGTGAAGTGATGCTCGCACGACGCAATGGCTTGAAGGTGAATCTCTACCTTGAGGACTGGTCGAATGGTATGAAAAATTCACCCGACTATGTGTTCAAACTGATGAATGCCATCAAGGAGTTGCCTATCGAGCGATTTATGCTTCCCGACACTCTCGGGGTGCTTAATCCCTATGATACGCTGGCTTATATGCACCGCATGGTGACACGATATCCCGGCTTGCACTTCGATTTTCATGCCCACAACGACTACGACCTTGCTACGGCCAACGTGTTTGCAGCTGTCAAAGGTGGTGCGCGCGGAGTGCACTGCACGGTCAATGGCTTGGGCGAACGCGCCGGCAATGCCACGCTTTCGAGTGTGCTTGCCGTTGTGCACGACCAGCTCAAAGGTGAAACCGGAGTCGATGAGTCGAAGATCAATAAGGTGAGCCATTTGGTGGAGTCGTTCTCCGGGATTCTTGTGCCGCCTAATAAGCCTATCATTGGCGAGAGCGTGTTTACGCAGTGTGCGGGTGTGCATGCCGATGGCGACAATAAGAATAATCTGTATTATAACGATCTGTTGCCCGAACGATTCGGACGCGAACGCGAGTATGCGCTCGGTAAGACCTCCGGTAAAGCGAATATCAAGAAAAATCTTGAAGCACTCGGCATTGAACTGTCGGAGGATCATATCCGTAAGGTGACGCAACGTATCATCGAGTTGGGTGATAAGAAAGAGCTTGTGACGCAAGGCGATCTGCCATTTATCGTGGCCGATGTGATAAAGCATGAGACACTTCCCAACAAGGTGCGCGTTATAAACTATGCTCTCAATCTTTCGCAAGGTCTTCGCCCTACGGCTACGGTGAAGCTCGCTATTAATGGCGAGGAGTACCAAGAGTCGGCAGTGGGCGACGGACAGTATGATGCGTTTGTGAAAGCGGTGCGCAATATCTATCGTGTGAGGTTGGAACGTCAATTTCCCACGCTGACCAATTATGCAGTCAATATCCCGCCGGGCGGACATACTGATGCGCTTGTGCACACCACCATCTCGTGGGAGTACAATGGTCACACTCTCAAAACCCGCGGACTTGATGCCGACCAAACTGAGGCGGCAATCCAAGCTACGGTAAAGATGCTCAATATAATCGAAAACTTATAAAAAAATTACAAGACTATGGATTTCAAAATAGCAGTACTTCCCGGCGACGGTATCGGTCCCGAGATTTCAAAGCAAGGTGTCGATGTGATGACAGCCGTATGCGAAAAATTCGGACACTCGGTGTCTTATCAGTATGCCATCTGTGGCGCCGATGCTATCGACAAGGTGGGCGATCCGTTCCCGAAAGAGACCTACGAGATATGCCGCGATGCCGATGCCGTGTTGTTTTCGGCAGTAGGCGATCCGAAGTTCGACAATGACCCTACGGCAAAGGTGCGTCCTGAGCAAGGATTGTTGGCTATGCGCAAGCAGCTCGGATTGTTTGCCAACATCCGTCCGGTGGAGACTTTCAAGTGCCTTATCCACAAGTCGCCGCTTCGTGCCGAACTCGTAGAGGGTGCTGACTTCATCTGCATCCGCGAGTTGACCGGAGGTATGTATTTCGGCGAGAAGTATCAAGACAACGATAAAGCCTACGATACCAATGCCTACACTCGCCCCGAAATCGAGCGTATCCTCAAAGTGGGATTTGAGTATGCCATGAAGCGCAACAAGCACCTCACCGTGGTAGACAAGGCCAATGTGCTCGCGTCGTCGCGTCTGTGGCGCAAGATTGCTCAAGAGATGGCTCCTCAATATCCGGAGGTGAACACCGACTTTATGTATGTCGACAATGCGGCAATGCGTATGATTCAAGAGCCTCGCTTCTTTGACGTGATGGTTACGGAAAATACTTTCGGCGACATTCTTACCGACGAAGGCTCTGTAATCTCCGGTTCGATGGGCTTGCTTCCCTCGGCCTCTACGGGCGAAAGCACTCCGGTGTTTGAACCTATTCATGGCTCATGGCCTCAAGCTAAGGGCTTGAATATCGCCAATCCGTTGGCTCAAATCCTTTCGGTGGCAATGTTGTTTGAATACTTCGACCTTAAGGCTGAAGGTCGCCTAATCCGCGACGCGGTGAATGCTTCGCTCGATGCCAATGTGCGCACTCCCGAAATCCAAGTGGAAGGTGGTGCAAAATATGGCACCAAAGAGGTAGGCGAATGGATCGTAAACTACATCAAGACAGCCTAAAGAGCGCCTAAAAAGTAATTCACATAGAAGAATGGTGGCGCGGACTGAGGTCTGTTTGCCACCATTTATTTTTAGTCGCAGAAAAGGGTTATAATTTGGAATTGTGCGCGGAATGCATTATGTTTGCAGTAGGAATAGGCTTACATTTGTAGGCGAGAAACAGATATTAAGGAATGAAGTTATCGGAAAATACAATAAGCAGATTGCAAAGTGTCATATCGCTGGATTTGCGGACTTCGTTGGGATGCACGATGCTTGCCCGCGAGATAAGCAACGCTATGAAAGAGCCAATCTCGGCAAATACGTTGAAGCGAGCATTTGGTATAATAAATTCTACGACCTCGCCATCGCTATATACTCTGAATCTCATAGCTCGATATGCGGGATATGCCGATTGGGAGAGTTTTGTAAATGATAAATCGATAAGGACGTCGGAGTTTGGGTATAGCGATATGGTGTCGATGCTTGAGATTCCAACGGGGAATAGTATACGATTTGGATATTCGCCTAATCGGTGTGTGTCGATGAGGTGTATCGGTCAATGTCGGTTTGTGGTCACTGAAAGTGTTAACAGCAAGCTGTGTGTCGACGATGTAGTCTCGGTCAATCAGGTTGCTAAGGGGCATCCGATTGAGATCCTTTCGGTGGAGCGTGGTGGTAGCAATTTAGGCTCATTTACCGCCGGATTGCACGATGGCATTTCATTTTTTGAGATATATGGATAACTCTGAATTTTCTCAGACTCGCGAGCGAGCAGAAGGGTCGGTGCGCTATGCCGAGGTGATGAAGCTGCCGACGCAAGGGGCGACGTGCGAGGCTCTGAAGGTGAGGATTTATGGCAAACTGCATTTTCTGAAGCGTCCTATCGATAGGGGCGACGGGCGACTGCGCGATGCTTTCCGCAAGGAGTTTGAGATTGGTTTTAATCTCGATCATCCGGGGGTGGTGCGCTATGTGGCATTTGATGCTGATGAGGGACTGTTCACTGAGTGGATAGAGGGGAGCACATTGGATCGATTCATTGTCGACAATCCTCGATATTTCTGCAAGCGTGGCAACTTGGAACGGTTTGTGACGCAACTGCTTGATGCGGTGGGGTATTTGCACAACCACTCGGTGGTGCATCGCGATTTGAAGCCGGAAAATATAATGATTACGGATGTCGACAGGTCGGTAAAGATAATCGATCTGGGGTTTGCCGTGTCGGACAGCTTTGACACTACTCCGGGGCTGACGCGGCAATTTGCTGCACCGGAGCAGATGGGGCAAGGAGCATCGGTGGACTGTAGGGCTGATATATATGCGATAGGTCGCATAGTGGAGTATATTGCAGACTGCGGGGGATATTGCTCGGGGAGCTATCGCCGATTTATAAGCATGACTACGGCAACCGATCCTGCCGAGCGGCCTGCTACGGCGGCACAAGCGATGGCGCTACTGCGTCGCCGGTCGCCGGGGTGGATATGGGGGATGGCTATTGGCGTTGTGATTGCTGCAGGGCTGATAGTCTATTATATGGCGGACGATAAGGCTGTCGAGGCTTTGCCTCATGAGGTGGCGGAAGCAACGGCGATGCAGAGGGATACGCTGATGACCGACTCTGTGGAGGTGGCTAAACCGATGGCGCCGGCGGTGGAAAAAACGGCGGTGCGAGCTAAGGCTCTGTCGCCGGCGGAGAGGCTCGACACGGCT
>CAZWWS010000010.1:0-37737 GCA_964637445.1 uncultured Muribaculum sp. | reverse complement strand
GAGTGAGGAATGAGGAGTGAGGAATTAGGAATGGGCTGGTGTTTTTTTGGGGGGGGATGCGAAGGGGCGGATTGCAATATCCGCCGATGGGTGGATTGTGGAGCAATCGTTTTTGAATAGCCGGGTATTGGCGAGCAGTGCGAGCCTATGCCCGGAATGGAGGCGCCGGATTACGAATCCGGATGGATTCGTTAATGGGTAACAAATCTTTCAGATTTGATTTTTCGGCGGATTGTGACCGGTGGTGACCTCGCTGAAGTGAGGCTACCACCGGCTATGGGTTAATGATTGCTTCGCAATCGGGATGCCGTGATGGAATGGACAGAAAAATTTTTAGGGGGACAGAAGAACATAAGGACATAAGGGGCTCACGGATGGGACGGAATGGTGCGGAAAATTTGGGGACAAAAGGGTATATGGTGGGTGTAGATTTGGGTGAGGCGTCTTAAATTGGGTTAAAATTTAGGGGTAGGGTGAAGATTGTACGACGTGTACGCTTGCGAATTTGGTGTCAATATCTACATTTGCAACGATAAAAGACAGCTCACACCTTGCAAAATTAAAATAATTTTTATAAGTTTGCAACGTTGCAATGAGCAACATGACATATTGAGGAAGCGTTTAGCTCCTATTCCGTTAGATGAATCTGGACAATTCAAGCGACAGGAATGGAAGAAACGCTCACTTTTGGACGACGTGTATGTGAAAGTCGCATATGTATCCAAAGGTGTGAGCTGTTTTTCTTATTCGTCGCAGGCAGTCCAGAGCCCATCTAAGAATAAGAGAGATGTGGCTCACACTTTCTTTTTATGCCTAACTTAAATCAATATACCGCCGCCGGGGGAGCCACAAGGCGACAAAAAAAGTTATTTTTATGCAAACTTACTTAAAGTTATTAACAAAATTAGCATTTGGCAGCATGTTATTGTCGTGTGTCTCATGCGGAAACTCAGAGCAAAATGCGGCTGATGGGATAGAATATTATCCTGTGAAATTAGAAGAAAACGGTCGATGGGGCATGGTTTCTCCTTCAGGGGAGATGCTATTTGAGGATGAGTTCGAAAATGAACCATCTCCAGTAATTGATGGACTTTTTTGTGTTAAAGAAGGAGGTTCTCAATCAATCTATAAAGCCTCAGAAAAACCAGAATTGGTCGTTGATGGATTAGTACAATGCGGACTTTTGAGTGAAGGAGTGATTCCGACAACTACCGAAAATTCCCGTATTACATTGATTGACAGAAATGGCGAAGTTAAATTTACCTTGTTGCCTCATAATGGAAAAGAAATCGTAAAATGTGACCGAATGTTCTTCGATGGTTTGTTACGCGTACAAGATGAAGATGACAAATGGGGATATGCTGAAAGCGATGGTAAAATTGTAATATCACCCAAATATGGCTTTTGTACTCCTTTTTCTGGCGGTTTTGCTTTAGCTCTGATCGAAAAAAATGGAGAAAAAGGCGTTATTATAGACAAAAAAGGTAATGAAGTTGCAACGTTGAAAGATGATATACGACTTGATGAAAGCGCCGTGGCTGGGTTTAAACATGGATTACTCATTGCAATGCGTAATGATAATTATGGATTTATTGACACTAAGGGCGAATTTAGAAAAGTTAGTGGAAAAGTACAAGGTATCGGTGATTATAACGAAGATTTGTTCACATTTATGGATAAGGATGGAAAATGGGGCGTTATGTCATTTGATGATAACCAATTAATACGTTGTAAATACAATCGTATAGGAATCCTTCCATCTGGAGACTTTTTGGTAGATGTGGATGGCGAGGTATCTGTAATTAACAAGGCTGATGATAAATTACTCGCTCTACATGACTACACTAATGTATGGGCACTTTCGGGTGCATTTAATTTTGTTGCCAAAGAGGGGGGGAATTACTATTTATTCTTAGACGAAGATGGTAAACCGGTAAATAAGATTGAATATGCAAGAGTCGGAGGTCTATTTTTTTATAAATATTCAATTGTAGAGGATCCGATACGTTCGGATTTCTTTGATGTAGATGGTGTTGCCCAACTGATTGCCGGAAGTATTTCAGAAAAGGGCATTGGAAACAGTACAATAGGAGCGCCTATGTCTAAATACATTAAGAATCCAAATGATTTTTCCAGTATATACATAACTAGTGTAGATGATTCGACATCGTTTAAAAAAGGATACAGATATTCAATATCAGTAAATGTTCGTAGTAACGAGTATGCACTTCAATATGGAAAAGATGCACAGTATGGTTATACAGATTACAGCATAAAGGAAATTAATCCGTCTGCGGTAGTTAATGGAATCGAACTTACTGCTGATGTTAAGGATGCCTCTTCTGTTAAGGAAAAGGTAATCGCTGCTCTTGAACAAAAAGGATTTGAAAAGACAGGAGAGATAGGAGAGGTCTTAGTCAAAGGTAAAACTGAAGTAGCCATATATGATGATTATGGAAAGTTAAAAATTCGCTTATATGCCAATAGATCTATAGCAACAGATTCGGTTGCTGTAATGTAATTGAGAACAATTTTGAATGGTCTTTGCCTTAATGAAAGTTATGGCAAAGACCATTCCTTGAGTAAAGCTATTATAATGAAAACCATTATTATAATTCTGTTGTCAATACTGAGTTCTTTCAATTTGTATAGCAACGATTTGATTTTCTTTGAGCTAACAGGGCCAGTACGATCGCTATCAATAAATGCCGGGATTTATGAAGTGAAATTATTATTTACTACTGATGGAATGCTGTATTATAGTACGCCTATCTCTTTCTGTCATGACCATAATGAAAACTTACAGGTCTGTTGCGAAAATATAGAATTGATTTATAATGAAAAAAAACAGGCAATAAAATTGACTAAAATTTTTAGTGACGGAGTTTATGAAATGCTCTATTTTTATAACAGCAAAGGTCATGTGGTACGGCAGGTTCAAAATCTATTCCAGTCTGGCACGGTAACCCAAGTTGTCCAGAAAATAGTGTATAACAAATTTGATAGACATGGTAACTTTATAAAGCGTACCCTTAAAGATGTTAAAACCGGAGAGGAACTCCAGGAAACCCGGGTGATCGAATATTACGACATAGATGTTAATTAACTAAAATCATTACTAATATGAAACTTTATAATTATAATAAGCTGTTTGCTGTTGTTGTTTTTGTTGTAAACTGCTTTTATTCCAATGCACAACCATTGTCAACTCCGGATATGAAATTATTAGAAGTTAAAGGCAATGTCAAGGCCGTTTTATCGGATTCCTATTCAATAATATTTGGAGAACGGGTGGGCGAAATAGAATTTAATCGTAGTGGATATTTAAAAGTGCCGCAAAGTGGTTATATAAAAAGAGATCTTAATAATAAAATTACTGTTGTTGGTGATTGTGAAATACAATGGAACGGCAAGCAGGTTTCAGAAATCAATACATCAAGCTATCGTAGACTGCTTTTTTATAGTAATAAGGGGTTGTGCTCGCGGATTGTAATTAATAGTAGATATCGTGATGAACAGGAGGTAATGGATGTTAGTTACGATAAATTTGACGCTCATGGCAACTGGTTAATGCGTACCGCTGTGAATATCAGAACCGGCAAAACAAAAGTAGAAACCAGGTATATTTCTTATTATTCCGAACAGGAACTGACAGCGGAAGTTTCCAAATTACAGTATAATACACACAATAATTCTCGCGTTGAAAAAGAAACTTTCTCTGAGTCAGAGAAGGTGTATACTGCTGTTGAACAAATGCCTCAATTCCCCGGTGGTGAAGGTGAGGTGATGAAGTATATCTCTACCCACATTAAATATCCATCGATGGCAATGGAAAACAATATCCAGGGTCGCGTAGTTGTACAATTTGTCGTAACCAAGACCGGTACAATCGGAGAAGTTAAGGTTATACAAGGTAAAGATCCAGACCTTGATAAAGAGGCTATCCGAGTGGTTAAATCGCTTCCGAAGTTTATCCCCGGTAAGATGAATGGTGAAGTTGTGAACGTTTGGTACACTCTCCCGATTAACTTCAAGTTAACAGAATCTGCGATACAGTAATCGAGCGATTAATCGTTTTTTTGAGTTGAAAGTAAATTTGGAAAGAGTGAACGGAGTACATATTCTACACCCTGATTGTCTAAATCTTACGGAATCTCGTTTTGCCTAATTTAATGCAAATGGTCGATGCACAGATAAGTAAACGTAGGAGATCGGATGGATTATCTGTAAACTTTTATTCGTAAATGTTTAGAAATTTAATTCAACCAACGAGTTATTAATAAATTAAATTATATCAAATGAATATTAAAAATGTTTTTAGATTGTTTGTTGTGTGTCAATTGTGATGATAATCTCATCATGTAAGGGTCAAAACAACAATAGAGAGATTATATCTCAACTTATTGAAGAGGTTAACAGCGAAATTGCCGGAGAATCTTTTGACAATATCACTATCGGAGGAATGTCTTTGGAAGGGAAGAATATTGTATTTAGTATCCAACTCCCTATGACATTTGCAGAGTCTGGGCAAACGCCTGAAAGTGCAGCCGAAACATTAGCAAATAGTGATTTGGCGGCATTAGGTGTAAGCATGGTGCTTGACGAATTAGATGAAGATGAGGTCAATGCAATAATCGATGGTAGATATAATATTCTCTTTAGATATTACGACTGCAACAATGAGTATTGTGAAATAGAGTTAGAGAATAGTGATATTGTAGATTACTTCTCAGAATAATAACTCTGAATATATAAATGTAGCTGCAAGTAATTGCTTGATTTTTTGCGAAGAGTCGCAAAGACAGGCTATCGTTGGTAGTGGATAGTAGATATAGAATCTATGGTGGGATAAAAATGGGATAGGACTCCTCACGGAGTCCTATCTCTGTACTTAGTGTTTCAGTTAGATTTATAGCGTTTAAGTTGGTAATTAATATTATGTATGAAAAAGCGTTTCTCGTATTCTGCTGCAGGGAGTCAATCTCTTAGCTTTCGGGCTATGTGACTCGGTTGATGGAGAATATATCATGCTTGTGTTTTGAAGCAATGGGTGCATGATAAAAACGATGTTCCATAGTGCCTTGTCATGGTTGCTCTATCGCTCTCTTGCGATGTTGTGTAATTGGTTAAGAAGATTGGCTATTTTGTTTTAGCATTACAAATGTAGTAATAGTTTTTGAGATAAAAAAACTTTTGTGTTGTAAAGCATATTTCGGTTTTTGACTTTCGATTTATGTTTTTTGGTATTATATATCGTAAGTTGCATAAAACAGTTTGCTTATAAATCGAAAGTGAAAGCTAAACGGGGTAAAAACTTCCAATTTGCTATTTTATTAAAAATAGTTAAATATAAGGCACGTAGTAGCAAAGTGTAAGAAAAAGCCGTGAGATACGACTATCTCACGGCTTTTTGAGTGGCTATGTGTAGGGTGTTAATATATCACATAAGAGGTCAAAGGAGCAACTTCGCCGGTGATTTTGCCATCGGCAACGGTGAAGGTGTTGTTGTTGACATGGTCGGTGTATGAGCCGTCGGCGAGTGTGGTGGCCAATTCGATAGGCTGAGCGTTTTGGCTGATGTTGATGATGGCAACGCCTTTTGCACCACGAGCTACTTCGATGACTTGGCCGTTGTCGGCAACGATTACTTGCTCGGGTTCGCCACTCATTGCGCGACGGAACTTGTTGGCCGCAATGACTTCGGGGTGTTTGAACTCGTCGTTACCACGAGGCCCAACGAGGTTGTCGCCCCAGTAGTTGTCGCGAGTGCTGTTCATCGGACGGCTGTAGAATAGCGGAGTGCCGTGTTGACGAGCAGCGAGGAACACCCACCCCATGCGAACGAGTTGGTCTTCCATACCGGCCGATTCGTGGGCGTTGCAGTAGGTGTCGTGCGACTCTACCCAGGTGACGAGTTTTTCGGGAGCGACGGGGTGATGCCAGTCGGCGAGAGAGTCGGCGTAGTAGTTGCCTTCGTTGAGAGCGTGGCGAAGAGCGTGGCCGTAGGAGCTTGCTGTCTGCATGAAGTATTCGGCATATTCTTCTTCTTTGACGTTGCGGTCTTGAAGGACTTCGCCGTAGATGAATAGGCTATCGGGCATAGAGAGTGAGAGATCGCGGATAGGCTCGCGTCCGGTGAAGATGTCCCAGAAGTTGTTTTTCTCGGCTTTGGCATCAAGCGAGTCGGAGGGGAGACCTATGTGTTTGGCAGTATCGTAGCGGAAACCGCGAGCACCACAAGCGATGAGGTCGTTGACATACTGCATGTAGTAGTATTGGAAGTCGGGGTTTTCGGTGTTGACGTCGGGGAGTCCGCCCATCTTACCGGTGGTGCATTGGTAGCGGTCGTTGTAGTCGATGATGTCGTTGAATCCGTTGGCGTGGAAGAGGTTTTCGTGCCCGCCTACGGCGCTATCCAAAGCAGCAGTGACGGCGGTGTGGTCGACGGCGGTGTGGTTGGGTAGTACGTCTACGATGACTTTCACGCCATATTTTGCGGCGCTGTCGCACATGGCTTTGAACTCATCGCGAGTGCCGAGCAGGTAGTTGCCTATTTTCCAGTCGATGGGTTGATAGTAGTAGTACCATTTGCCTTTGATGGAGTCGCCCGATTGGCTGAACAGTGCTTTGCCGCCATCTTCGCCGACGAAGCAAGTGTTGGCCGGAGAGGTCTGCACGTAGGCGTAGCCTGCTTCGGCGATATCTTTCATGTTTTGGCCAATGGAGTTGAACGACCAAGACCAGGCGTGGAGGATAACGTCGTCCTCGGTAGGTGCGTTGGACGATGGGGTTGCGGGGTCGCAAGCAATCACTGCGACCGACATGGCGCAAGCGGCCATGAGATAATAAAAGGGTTGTTTCATGTGTGAAAAATGAGTTGTTTGTTATGGATGAAATTAGTTTTATGACGTAAAGGTACAATATTTTGAGGGAATAATGAGAATCGTGAGTGTATTTTTATAAAAATAGATAGGAGAATCGTGTTAATGGCAGAGATTTTGAGAGGGTGTGTTAAAATTATTTGTATCTTTGTCGGCGAAAAAGTGGTGGCTGCGTATGAGCGTATACACTGCGAGGCGCGAGGGATAGTAGCCGATTCCCTTGCGTGTGAGAATTTTAGGGATAAGCATCCCGCAAGAAATATTTAATCATACAATCAACTAAAACAAAAGATTATGTCAACGTTGAGATTTAAGGTAGTAGAAGAGGCTTTCGATCGCAAGGCCGTAGCTGTAATGCTTCCAAAGGAACGTCCGGAGGAGTATTATGGTAAGTATGTATTCAATCGTCAGAGAATGTTTGAATATCTTCCGAAGAAGACATACGATGCGCTTGTGAATGCGATAGATAATAAAGAGCCTCTGCCGAGAGAAGTTGCTGATAGCGTAGCCGCCGGAATGAAGCAATGGGCAATAGATAATGGTGCGCGCCATTATAGCCACTGGTTTCAGCCATTAACCGATGGTACGGCCGAAAAACATGATGCATTCATAGAGCATGATGGCAAAGGTGGGGTGGTGGAAGAGTTTACAGGCAAACTTCTCGTACAGCAGGAACCGGATGCGTCGAGTTTCCCGAACGGGGGTATCCGCAACACGTTTGAGGCTCGCGGTTATTCGGCATGGGATATCTCGTCGCCTGCGTTTATTCTCGACCAGACACTATGTATACCCACAATCTTCATCTCTTATACCGGAGAATCGCTTGACTACAAGACGCCGCTGCTGCGAGCGCTCAACAGCGTAGACAAGGCGGCAACGGCAGTGGCACAATATTTTTCTCCGGAGGTGAAGCATGTGCACTCTTATCTCGGATGGGAGCAGGAATATTTCTTGGTGGATGAAGCGTTGTATTCGGCGCGTCCCGACTTGGTGATGACCGGTCGCACTCTTATGGGACATGAAAGTGCAAAAAATCAGCAACTTGAGGATCACTATTTTGGGGCAATTCCTTCGCGAGTGGATGCATTCATGCTTGAACTTGAAGTGGAGTGTCATAAACTTGGTATTCCGGCTAAAACCCGCCACAATGAGGTGGCACCCAATCAGTTTGAGCTTGCACCGATATTTGAGGAAACCAATCTGGCCAACGACCACAACCTCTTGCTGATGTCGCTTATCGGCGAGGTGGCGCGTCGCCATAACTTCAGAGTGTTGCTGCACGAAAAACCATTTGCAGGAGTTAATGGCTCCGGAAAGCATAACAATTGGAGTCTTGGAACTGACACCGGTGTGCTTTTGTTTGCACCCGGAAAGACACCGATGGGTAACTTGCAGTTTATGACATTCATAGTGAATGTGATGGCAGCCGTGCATCGTCACAATGGGTTGTTGAAAGCCTCGATTATGTCGGCCACAAATGGTCATCGTCTTGGCGCAAATGAAGCACCTCCGGCTATTATCTCCATCTTTATGGGTAAGCAGTTGAGCGAAATTCTTGAGCGAATGGAGAAGAGCACGAAAGACGAATTGATCGATTTGGGCGGTAAGGAAGAATTGAAGCTCGATGTGTCGCAGATACCGGAGTTGATGATTGACAATACCGACCGCAATCGCACATCTCCGTTTGCTTTTACCGGCAACAGATTTGAGTTTCGTGCGGTAGGCTCAAGTGCCAACTGCGCATCGGCAATGATAGCTCTGAATGCGGCAGTGGCGGAGCAACTTGCCGAATTTAAGGTGAAAGTAGACGCTCGAATCGCCGGAGGCGAAACACTCGTGCATGCAATCCTTGAAGAATTAAAGGCGCTGATCGCTCAGTCAAAAGCAATTCACTTCGATGGCAATGGCTATAGCGATGAGTGGAAAGAGGAAGCTGCTCGCCGAGGCCTTGACTGCGAAACGTGTGTTCCGAAGATTTTTGATGCGTATCTGAGACCATCGTCGGTGGAGATGTTTAAGACTACCGGAGTGTTCTCAAAAGCGGAGTTGGAAGCGCGCAACGAGGTGAAGTGGGAAATGTATACGAAAAAAATCCAGATAGAGGCGCGTGTGCTTGGCGATCTTGCGTTGAATCATGTGATACCTGTGGCAACTCGCTATCAGTCGATATTGGTGGACAATGTGATCAAAATCAAGAGCCTTTTCCCCGGCGAAAAAGGGGAGAGCATTGCGGCTCCCGACTTGTCGACAATCGAGTCGATATCGTCGCATATGTTTGTCATCAAGGAGGAAACATCTAAGATGGTAGATGCTCGCCGTAGAGCTAACAAGGTGGCCAACGAACGGGAGAAAGCACTTGCTTACCATGATACGGTGGCTCCATGCATGGATGCGATACGCTATCATATCGATAAACTTGAGTTAATGGTCGACAATGAAATGTGGCCATTGCCGAAGTATCGCGAATTGTTGTTTATAAGATAATATATAGGCCCCTAATAAAACAGACCCGACAGAGAATAATCAATGTTAGGGTCTGTTTTGTCATTGTCTATTTTTTTGCTAATTTTGCAAATAAATTTAAAACAACTTCTTAAAGGAAAATAGTGAGTTTTATCGACATTGTAATATTAGTGATTTTTGCCGGAGCTGTTATCTATGGATTCTATCGTGGTGTGATAGCTCAGATAGGGTCGGTAGCGGCTGTAATAGTAGGAATTATCGCTTGTAGAATATTTGGAGATGCCGCAACGGAGCTTACGGCAACTCTACTGCCGGAGATAACGTCAAATCCCGACACGGCACGATATGCGTGTAGTGTCATTGGGAATGTAGTGCTGTTTTTGCTTGTGTATTTGACGGTGAAATTGCTTGCATCGCTGATAAAGAAAGTGGCAAATGCTCTGCTACTTGGCTTTGTTGATAAAATAATCGGTGCTGTATTCTGTATATTCAAATGGTTTTTGGTTGCGAGTCTGGTGCTGAATGTGTGGTGCTTGGTTTTCCCTGATAGCAATTTGGTGAAGTCGTCGACAATAGCCGGCGGCAAGGCGATCGAGGCAATTCTTGAACTTGCACCGGCTCTGTTTGGGTCGCTTACTGCTCCGATTTCGTAGCTTAAAGACAACTATAATAGGCACTTGATTGTTTTCACAATCTCGGACATTGATATTGAAGGTTTTTATAATGACTATGGATAATAACAAGAACAATAATAGCAATATAATAAAAGATGTCACCCAGAGCGAGTATAAGTATGGGTTCACTACTGATATCGATACAGATATAATACCTCGTGGCATAAATGAAGATGTGGTGAGGTTGATATCTCAGAAAAAGGGTGAGCCGGAATGGCTCCTTGATTTTCGCTTGAAAGCATATCGTCAATGGACTACGATGAAAGAGCCTGATTGGGCTCATTTGGATATTCCGCCGATTGATTTTCAAGCAATAAGCTATTATGCCGCACCAAAGCAAAAAGAGGGGCCGAAAAGCCTTGATGAGGTGGATCCGCAAGTGCTCGATACGTTCAATCGATTGGGGATCTCGCTTGAAGAGCAGAAAGTGCTGTCGGGCATGGCGGTCGATGCTGTGATGGACTCGGTGTCGGTGAAGACTACTCACAAAGAAAAACTTGCGGAGTTGGGTATCGTGTTTTGCTCGTTCAGTGAGGCGGTAAAGGACTATCCCGATCTGGTGAAACGCTACTTAGGCTCGGTGGTGAGCTATCGCGACAATTTTTATGCAGCGCTCAATTCGGCAGTATTCTCCGACGGGTCGTTTGTGTATATCCCTAAAGGAGTGCGTTGCCCGATGGAGTTGTCGACCTATTTCCGCATCAATGCATCCGGCACCGGACAATTTGAGCGAACACTTATCGTGGCAGATGATGATGCCTATGTAAGCTACCTTGAAGGATGTACGGCACCTATGCGTGATGAGAATCAACTTCATGCAGCAATCGTGGAAATCGTGGTAGAAGATCGTGCAGAGGTGAAGTACTCAACGGTTCAGAATTGGTATGCAGGAGATAAAGAAGGACGTGGCGGTGTGTATAATTTCGTAACAAAGCGCGGCCTTTGCCGAGGTGACTATTCAAAATTGTCGTGGACGCAGGTGGAGACCGGAAGTGCTATCACATGGAAATATCCGAGTTGTGTGCTTGCCGGCGAAGGCTCGGTGGGCGAATTCTATTCCGTGGCAGTGACGCGCAATCGTCAGCAAGCCGATACCGGCACGAAGATGATACATACGGGACGTAATAGTCGCTCAACAATAGTGTCGAAAGGTATTTCGGCCGGCTATAGCCAGAACTCGTATCGAGGGTTGGTGAAGGTGGCGCCTAATGCTGATGGATGTCGCAACTATACGCAATGCGACAGCCTATTGTTAAGTTCGCATTGCGGAGCGCACACATTCCCATACATAGACGTGCTGAATGATACTGCCGTTGTAGAGCACGAGGCTACAACTTCGAAGATATCTGAGGATCAAATCTTCTATTGTAATCAGCGCGGTATTCCTACAGAAGAAGCAATTGCTCTTATAGTGAACGGCTATGCCAAAGAGGTGATGAACAAACTTCCGATGGAATTTGCCGTGGAAGCGCAAAAACTTCTACAGATAACACTTGAAGGGTCGGTAGGCTAATAATAACAAGCAAATATTTACAGACATGAACAACAATATACTTTTAGAGGTGAAAAACCTCCATGCAGGCATTGAAGGCAAAGAGATACTTAAGGGTATCAATCTTACGATTGGCGCCGGAGAGGTGCATGCTATCATGGGACCGAACGGGTCGGGAAAATCTACACTATCGAGTGTGCTTGCCGGCGATCCGAAATTTACAGTAACAGAGGGTGCGGTAGATTTTCATGGCAAGCAATTGCTTGAATTGTCGCCTGAAGATCGCAGTCACGAAGGATTGTTTTTGTCGTTCCAATATCCGGTAGAGATTCCCGGTGTGTCGATGGTGAACTTTATGCGAGCGGCAGTGAATGAGAAGCGTAAGTATTTCAATGAAGAGCCTCTATCGGCCAGCGATTTCTTGAAACTTATGCGCCAAAAACGCGCTATTGTCGAGTTGGACAATAAGTTGGCTTCTCGTTCGGTGAATGAAGGTTTTTCGGGTGGAGAAAAGAAGCGCAACGAAATATTCCAGATGGCAGTGCTTGAGCCTCGCCTGAGCATACTCGATGAGACCGACAGCGGGTTGGATATAGATGCCTTGCGTATTGTGGCAGGAGGTGTGAATAAACTTAAGACCGACTCCAATGCTACGATTGTAATCACTCACTATCAGCGTCTGCTCGATTATATTAAGCCCGACTTTGTGCATGTGCTGTATAAAGGTCGCATAGTAAGAACCGGCGGACCGGAACTTGCTCTTGAGCTTGAAGAAAAAGGTTACGATTGGATAAAACAAGAAATAGATAATCAATAAGTCGAATATTATGAATTCATTGAATCAGTATATCGACTTGTTTCGCGATAACCGCGAAGCGATCGAAGCTCATTCGGCTCCGGTGTTAAATGCGTTGCGACAATCGGCTTATGAGGCATTGATCGGTAAGTGCTTGCCAACTCGCGGTACGGAAGGCTATGAGAAAACATCGATTGACGAGATGATGGCTCCCGATTACGGGGTGAATATCAATCGAGTGAACATTCCGGTCGATGTGGCTGCGTCGTTTCGATGCGATGTGCCTAATATGAGCACATTGATGTCGTTTGTGGTCAATGATACCTATATACCCTCGGCTTCTTTGGCGAAGAAACTTCCAGAGGGTGTGATTGTCGGCTCGTTGGCGCGAGTAGCAGTGGAGCATCCCGATGTGGTGAAGAAGTATTACGGACAGATAGCTCCGCTGACCGATGTCGGTGTGGCTCTTAATACTCTTTTGTGTCAAGATGGAATGATGGTGTATATCCCTCGCGGAGTGAAATTGGAGAAGCCACTGCAATTGGTCAACATATTCAATGCTCCGGCAGATATGATGGGGGTGCGTAGGCTGCTTATCGTCGTAGAAGAAGATGCGGCAGCTCAACTTCTAATTTGCGATCACACGCAAGATGGGCAACACCGCTATTTGTCGTCGCAAGTGGTGGAAATCGTGGTAGGACGTGGCGGAAGCCTTGAACTCTACGACATAGAGGAGTCGTCTGATTTGACATCGCGTTATTCTCAATTGTATGCTCGTCAAGAGTCGGCATCCAACTTGCTTGTCAACGGAATGACACTGACTAATGGTTCGACTCGCAATAACTATGATATAGATATTGTAGGCGAACATTGTGAAACTCATCTCGCCGGAATGGCTATAGGCACCGGAACGCAGCATACCGACAATTGCTCGAATGTGAATCACCTTGCCGCTCATGGACACTCACAGCAATTGTTTAAGTATGTCCTTGATGAACAGTCGACAGGTGCGTTTGAGGGTAGCATATTGGTGTCGGGTGATGCTCCGTTTACCGAAGCATATCAGAGCAATCGCAATATTCTTGCCTCGAAAGATGCTCGGATGCACACTAAGCCGCAACTTGAGATTTACAACGATGAGGTGAAATGTTCGCATGGAGCTACTACCGGACAGCTCGATGCGACTGCACTATTCTATATGCGTACGCGAGGCATTTCAGAACAGGAGGCTCGCACTATGTTGATGCAGGCATTCATGGTGGATGTGATCGACTCAGTGAGAATGGACGGACTTAGAGATCGATTACGCCATCTTATTGAAAAACGCTTTTACGGACAGCAGAGCAACTGCTCGGATTGTGCCGCTGCGTGTCGCGACGTAAAGGATAAATAATAATAGTATCAATTTATGAACTCGTACGATATCGACTCTATAAGGCGAGATTTCCCGATACTTACACGTCAGGTGTTTGGAAAGCCTTTAATATATTTGGATAATACAGCAACGTCACAAACCCCTCGGCAAGTAGTTGAGGCGTTAGAGAATATGTATTATCAGCATAAGGCTAATGTGCATCGCGGAGTGCATGCGTTGTCTCAAGAGGCTACGGCGTTGCAAGAGCAAGCGCGTGAAAGTGTACGGCGGTTTATAAATGCCGATTCGACGCGAGAAATCGTATTTACACGTGGCACAACGGAGTCTATCAATCTTGTGGCCTCGTCGATGGGAAATACGTTTGAGAACGGCGATGAAATAATTGTCACTGTAATGGAGCATCATTCCAACATTGTACCATGGCAATTGCTCGGACGCAACAAGCGTATCACTCTCAGAGTGGTGCCGATAAATTCTCGCGGAGAGCTGAATATGGATGTATATCGTTCATATTTTAATGAACATACTCGCATGGTGGCAGTGTGCCATGTGTCGAATGTGCTTGGTACGATCAATCCGGTGAAAGAGATGATAGCCGAGGCGCATCGCTATGGAGTGCCGGTGCTTATTGACGGCGCACAAGCGATGTCGCATCTCAAAGTCGATGTGAAAGATTTGGATGCGGATTTTTATGCCTTTTCAGCACATAAGATGTATGGACCTACCGGTGTGGGAGTGTTGTATGGCAAGGAGAAGCATCTGCAAGCGATGACTCCATATCAAGGAGGAGGCGAGATGATAGGCCATGTGTCGTTTGAAGGGACAACATGGGCAGAGCTTCCATATAAGTTTGAGGCCGGAACACCCGATTTTACAGCAATAGCAGCACTGCACCAAGCCATAGAATATGTAGAAGCCATCGGAGTGGAGAATATAGCAGCTCATGAGCGAATGCTTCTTGAATATACGACCCGTCAACTCGAAAATATACCCGGAATACGTATATTCGGGCAGGTCGAGGAGAAGTCGGCGGTAATATCGTTCCTTATCGGAAACGAGCATCCTTACGATGTGGGGATGTTGTTGGATAAACTCGGTATCGCCGTCCGCACCGGACACCACTGTGCGCAGCCTTTGATGCACGCGCTTTCAATCGAGGGCACGGTAAGAGCTTCGTTTGCAATGTATAACACGATAGAAGAGGCTGATACGTTTATAAACGCACTTCGACGAGTGGCCGCTATGCTTCAGTGAAAAATCGAACGGGGCGAATTTCAGGCTGATTAGAGGCTGAGATGAAGGTAAAAAGCGAAAAATAAGTATCGTATATCCTTTAATTTTGGCAAAACGCGATTTATTGCGTAATTTTGCAGCCGATTAATCAGCTTATAAGCTAAACAGATGAAAGTAATACGTACAGTCGCAGAGCTTCGTAGCGAAATAGCCGCTTCGCGCGCTCAAGGTCGCTCCGTGGGATTGGTTCCTACGATGGGGGCTCTACATGCCGGCCATGTTTCTTTGATAGACAAGGCACGAGCCGACAACGATATAGTAGTGGTCAGTGTATTTGTCAACCCTACACAGTTTAATAATCCAGAAGATTTGCGTACATACCCTCGCACCGAGCAAGCCGATTGCGAAAAGTTGATGGCGGCAGGTGTGGATTATGCATTTATCCCATCGGTAGAAGAAGTATATCCCGAACCCGATACCCGAGTGTTTGATTTGGGGGCGGTAGCTGAGGTGATGGAAGGTGCAATGCGCCCGGGACATTTCAATGGCGTGGCTCAAATAGTGAGCAAGTTATTTAGAATGGTAGAGCCGGATAGAGCCTACTTTGGCGAAAAAGATTTCCAACAGATAGCTGTCATAAAGCGTATGGTGGAACTTGAAAATATCGATATCGATATTGTAGAATGTCCGATAAAGCGCCATGACGACGGCTTGGCAATGAGTAGTCGCAATGTGAGATTGAGTGCTGAGCAACGAGCCATAGCTCCAAATATATCCCGCATCCTTCATGAAAGTCTCGAATATGCCAAGTCGCATAGTGTGGCTGATACCAAGGAATGGGTGATAGCGCAAGTAAACAGCTATGACGCGATGGAAGTGGAATACTACGAAGTCGTAGATGCTCTGTCGATGCAACCAATCGCCGATTGGAATGATGCAAAGCAAGCAGTGGGATGTATCACGGTATATCTCGGCGATGTAAGATTGATTGATAATATAAAATACTGATAAATCCGACTGATATGATGCAAGTGGAAGTTGTGAAATCGAAAATTCATCGAGTGACCGTCACTGAGGCGTGTCTCGACTACATAGGCTCGATTACTATCGATGAGGACTTGATGGATGCCGCCAATATAATTGCCGGTGAGCGAGTATATATTGTCAACAACAATAATGGTGAGCGATTTGATACGTATGTCATCAAAGGCAAACGAGGCTCGGGAGTGATATGCCTTAATGGCGCTGCGGCTCGCAAGGTGCAACGTGGTGATATTGTGATTATAATGAGCTATGCCATGATGCCGTTTGAAGAAGCCAAAACATTTAAGCCGTGGGTGATATTCCCGGATACTTCAACCAACAAACTTGTAAAGCAACCGAAATAAAAAATAATTCTTTCACAATAATAACGACACCGTACGATGTTTGAAAATCTAAGCGAAAGACTTGAGCGCAGCTTCAAGATACTTAAGGGACAAGGTAAAATTACAGAAATAAATGTTGCCGATACTCTGAAGGATGTGCGTCGCGCACTTATTGAAGCCGACGTTAACTATAAAGTAGCAAAGCAATTTACCGACACTGTAAAGACTAAGGCGTTAGGCCAAAACGTAATCAATGCCATCAAACCGCAAGAATTGATGGTGAAGATTGTGCATGACGAATTGACCGCCTTGATGGGTGGTGATACGGCGCCAATCAATCTATCCGGCAATCCTACTGTGATTCTTATGTCGGGTTTGCAGGGATCGGGTAAAACGACTTTGTCGGGAAAACTTGCTCGTAAGTTGAAGAGCGAGAAGGCTCGTCGTCCGTTGTTGGTGGCATGCGATGTGTATCGTCCTGCTGCTATCGAGCAATTGAAAGTGCTTGGAGAGCAAATCGAGGTGCCGGTATATAGCGAGCCTGATAGCAAAAATCCTGTCACGATAGCTGAAAATGCAATAGCTTATGCGAAGACCAATCATCTTGACTTGGTGATTGTCGATACTGCCGGTCGTCTTGCTGTCGACGAGCAGATGATGGACGAAATCGAAGCGATAAAGAAAGCGATAAAGCCAAATGAAACACTCTTTGTCGTTGACTCGATGACAGGTCAGGACGCTGTAAATACAGCAAAAGAATTTAATGACCGATTGGATTTTGATGGTGTTGTTCTTACAAAACTTGATGGCGACACTCGTGGTGGTGCGGCGCTATCGATTCGTACGGTAGTAGATAAGCCAATCAAATTTGTAGGTACGGGTGAAAAACTTGAAGCACTCGACTTGTTCCACCCCTCGCGTATGGCCGACCGTATACTTGGTATGGGCGACATCGTGTCGCTTGTGGAGCGCGCGCAACAACAATTTGATGAAAAGGAAGCTCGTGAACTTCAGCGTAAAATTGCAAAGAATCAGTTTAACTTCAACGACTTCCTCAATCAGATCCAACAAATCAAGAAGATGGGTAACTTGAAGGATTTGGCTTCGATGATACCCGGAGTAGGAAAGGCTATCAAGGACTTGGATATCGATGACAATGCGTTTAAGGGCATAGAAGCTATCATACACTCGATGACAGCCAAAGAACGCGAGAATCCCGAGATTATCAATGGAAGTCGTCGTCAGCGTATAGCCAAAGGTTCCGGCACAACCATTCAAGAAGTAAATCGTCTGCTAAAGCAGTTTGAGGAAACTCGCAAGATGATGAAGATGGCTACCACAATGAAAAATCCGATGAAGATGATGCGTGGTATGCGTCGTCCCCACTAATAAATGAGTAATCACTAACTTTCAGATATATCAGAATATGGAACTTATCGATGGAAAGAAGATTTCCGACGACATCAAAAAGGAGATAGCAGCGACAGTAGAACAAATGGTTGCTGAGGGCAAGAAGCGTCCGCATCTTGCTGCGATATTAGTTGGTCACGATGGCGGTAGCGAAACATATGTGGCTCACAAAGTGAAAGCATGCGAACAGTGCGGATTCCAGTCTACTCTTATCCGATATGAAGATACAATCACAGAGGAGGAACTCCTTATGGCTATCGATGAGTTGAATATGGATGATTCGGTAGATGGATTTATCGTGCAGTTGCCATTGCCGAAGCATATCTCGGAGCAAAAAGTGATTGAAGCCATCGACTATAGAAAAGATGTGGATGGATTCCATCCGATCAATGTGGGACGCATGTCGATTGGTTTGCCATGTTACGTGTCGGCCACTCCAGCCGGCATTATGGAATTGCTCGCTCGCTATAATATATCGACAAAGGGTGCAAATTGTGTAGTGCTTGGTCGCAGTAATATTGTAGGCAAACCGGTGGCTTCTTTGATGATGCAGAAGAGCAATCCGGGCGATGCAACAGTTACCGTATGCCATAGCTCGACTAAAAACATCAAAGAAATATGTCGTGAGGCTGATATAATAATAGCAGCACTCGGACGTCCGGGATTCGTAACAGAGGATATGGTGAAGCCCGGCGCAACGATTATTGACGTAGGTACAACACGAGTGCCTGATGCTTCACGCAAAAGCGGATTCCGTCTGCGTGGCGATGTCGATTATGAAAATGTGGCTGAAAAGTGTGCGTATATCACTCCGGTGCCGGGTGGCGTAGGTCCGATGACCATCTGCTCGTTGATGAAAAATACGCTATTGGCCGCTCGCCACGAGATATATTAAAATATGACAATACTTAACACTCTCTTGCTGTCGCTCGTTGCTCTCCTTATGGGGGGCAACGACGAGGCTGAGATTGTGTTTGCCGGAGATGCAATGCAACATCAGGGGCAGCTTGATGCGGCAAAGCGAGGGGGAGGGGTCTTTGACTATTCGGAATGTTTTACTGCTGTCGCTCCATACATTGAGTCGGCTGACTATGCCGTGGTCAATCTTGAAACACCCATAGGCAAGAAAAATTTCACAGGTTATCCATGTTTTAATGCTCCGGAGAGCTTCGCTCAATCGTTGGTAGATGCCGGATTCGACATGATGCTGACGGCAAATAATCATTGCCTTGATAGGCGTGATAACGGATTGCGAACTACTCTTGATGTCTTGGATGGCAGAAATATAGCTCATGTAGGGACTTATCGAAACAAGGCTGATCGCGAAGCAAGCCTTCCCAAAATAGTGGATATAAAAGGATTCAAAGTCGCATTTCTCAACTATACATATGGGACTAATGGTATCACGATTCAGGGAGATGTGGTAGTAGACTATGTCGATAGAAAACTTATTGCTTCCGATGTGGAGCTTGCGCGTAGCCAAGGCGCTGAGATTGTGGCTGCATGTATTCATTGGGGAAATGAATACCAACTTTTACCGCACTCTTCTCAGAAGCTGTTGGCTGACTATCTGTGTGATTTAGGTGTGGATCTGATAATAGGAGGTCATCCGCATGTGATACAACCTATGGAATTGCGCCATAGCGACAAGCACGACAAGGATATATTGCTGGTGTATTCGTTGGGCAATTTTATCTCAAATATGAAGACGCGTGATACTCGCGGAGGCGCTATGTTGAGAGTGTCGTTGTATCGCGATGCAGCCGGTGTGGCGAGAATAGATGCACCGAGTTATCGTTTGGTATTTACCATCCCCGGAGGCGCAGGCGCAAATTATAAAGTAGTGCCTGTTGAGTCTCTTGACTCCGGCGCGTGGAGCAGTCATTGCAAATCGTTTACCCAATCGGCCGAAGCAATATTCCGAAAACATAACATAGGAGTGGCGCGCGACACGATTGCCATATCGCAATATTTTTGAGAAAGTGGTGATGAACCGACTTGCTGTCTACTTCAGGTGATAGATTACTCGCTGTCAATAAAATTGATTTTTGCTTTTTTCTTGAACCCTGTTTCTTTCGACAGTAAGTATTCTAACATGGTGATTTCGTAATGGTCTCTATTCAACTTTGGAGAGGGGCATAGATGTAGTATGACAGTGCCTCGGTTGATATAAACTGAGCCATCAGTGCTATGGTTGTATTTTTCTATGATTTCAGATTGCATATCTCGGTAAGATGTGATGATAATCCATTTTGTCGAATAAACACATATTAAGAGTATCGCTAATGATATGGGGATGGCACGAATAAAAAGTTTCTTATCGATAAACTTATAAATCATTATGATTGCGAGAAACTCAATGCCAAATAATTGTCGGTTTGCGTAAACTCCAATATAGACGTTCATCAATAATAATATGATGGTGGCGTTGACCCATAATTTATTGTCACGATAGAAATCTTTTAAGTCAAGTCGCTTGCGAAGAATATTACACCCGACCAATAAGGATAGCCCCCAGAATATAGGCATTCTTAGCAGATTGATAATAAATTGGTCGGGATATACAGATGTATTTTGTACGCGAAGGAATGTAGAGGGTGCGAGTATTAAAAATGCGAGTCCGATAGAAAAACCGGCAATCATCCACTTTTGAGAAGTGGAGAAATAATTTCGCTGTAAAATCCATTGAAGAATTAAGGCTCCGCACAATCCAATTGTTAAGGCTTCTTGGCTGTTTCCAACGATAATGCTACCAATAAATAGCATAAAGCATCTGCCAAAAGATATTTGTTTCTGTTTTTGAGACCTGAAAAGCAGCAACCACCATACTATAAGCGTAAACATCCAGATATATCCGATTTGGCACGACGGAGTGTACTTTGTGTCAAAAGTGATCATTACTAACATAGTAATGGTAGCAACGCTTGCAAATTTATTAATTGAAATATTGCAGAGTCGTATAAATCCTAAAATAAATAGAATGTAAACAATGCCGTTGGTTATGGCAAATGCTGTGCGCCCCCACAATCCGCAATAGAGTTGTACTAATGTGTGAGCAACAACTCGACCATTTACCAAAAAATAATGATTGTATTGAGATTCGATTATATCAGAGAAACTTTCAATATGCGGAGAGTCGGAGAAAAAAGTATATACATCACTTGGGCAGATGTATTGATAAAAAATATCGTCTCCGGCCCAAATGCAATTATAGGAAAAAATAGCAACAATGATAGCAACAATGAAAAGTAGTGTCATCGATGCGATTGTACGAGAGGATAGGTGCATATTAGAGCTTTTCTTCGTTGTAGGATTCTGCAATGTAGACAGGACGATTTTTTGTCTCATTGAATATTCGTCCGATGTATTCTCCTATGATGCCAAGCGATATGAGTTGTACTCCGCCAAGAAAGAGCATAACGATCATCAATGTAGGGAAACCTTGCACCGATTCGCCGATAAATATAGTTTTGATTATGATAAAGCAGAGATATAGAAATGCAATTATCGATACAACAAATCCGAGTACGGTGGCCATTCGCAATGGAGCTGTGGTGAAACTCGTGATACCTTCGACGGCCAAGTTAAATAATCGCCAAATATTGAATGATGACTCACCTTCGGTACGGTCACCTTGGTCAAAAAGCACCTCTTTTTTACGATAACCTATCCAGCAATATAAGCCTTTGGTGTATCGTTGTGTTTCGCGCAGTCCACGCAGCGCTTCGATGCAACGGCGATCAAGCAGTCGGAAATCGCCTACATTTTGAAGAATATCAATTCGAGATGCTTTCTGAAGCATTGAATAATAAGCTAACGAAAGTTTTCGACGTAACAGAGATTCTTTTCCGCGCTCTTTTCGACGAGCATACACATCCTCATATCCTTCTTCCCACCATCTCAGCATTTCGGGTATCACTGTAGGCGGATGTTGCAAATCGGCATCCATTATGACCACACAATCTCCTGTTGCATAATCAAATCCTGCAAGCATCGCATTTTCTTTGCCAAAATTGCGTGACAGATTCACATAGTTGATGCGTGTATCAGACGCGCGAAGGCGTTTAATTGCTTCAAGCGTTGTATCACGACTGCCATCGTTGACAAATAGAATCTCCCAATCATAGGCATAATTGGTTTCCATCAATTTTAGCAAAGCCTCATAGAGAGCTGGTATTGAGCGCTCCTCATTGTAAGCAGGTATAAGGATTGTTACTTTTTTCATCACGTTTGGCTTAGAGATGGCAAATTTACAATAAATATGGCTTAATACAAAAAGAAAAAGAGTCTGTAATTGCTTACAAACTCTATTCTCTCATGGGGTGAAGAAAGGGTCTCGAACCCTCGACCTTCGGAACCACAATCCGACGCTCTAACCAACTGAGCTACCCTCACCATTTTGATGATGCAAAGGTACGACTATTTTTTGAATTGGCAATACCTTTTGCTAAATTTTTGCATCAATAAATGCTTTTTTGTTGCTTTTTTTGTCATAGCGTTGAGGTGTAATGCTTTCTGGACGGATAATATAGAATAAAATTGCTAACTTCGCAGTCTTAATTGCAAGAAATTGGCAAATGAAACGTGCTAAATTAATAATATTGTTTGTTTGGATGGCTTGTTGGGTCTCGGCTCAAAATCCGAAGAGGGAATTTCGAGGTGCTTGGCTTCAGACTGTCTATCAATCTCAATATGCAACGCAGTCGACCGACGAGAATAAGGCATATCTTACTGATTTGCTCGACCGACTGCAAGAAGCGGGCATAAATGCAGTGATATTTCAAGTGCGTCCGTCGGCCGATGCTTTTTATGAGTCGGATATTGAGCCTTGGAGTAGGTTTCTGACAGGAAAGATCGGTAAAGCTCCTAACCCGAAGTGGGATCCTCTCGAATTTATGGTAGCAGAATGCCATAGCCGAGGCATGGAAATACACGCGTGGCTCAATCCTTATCGTGTCACTGCATCGAAAAAAGAACAATTGCCCCGAGGACATTTATATCACAAACATCCTGAGCGATTTGTAAATTATGGAGGAAAGCTGTATTTCGATCCCGGTATTCCCGAAAATAGAAAGCATATCGTTAGGGTCGTTGAAGATATAGTGTCGAGATATGACATTGATGCAATTCATTTCGATGACTATTTTTATCCGTATCCGATTGCAAAAAAGCCATTCCCTGATGATAAGTCATATAAAAAGTATGGAAATGGTTGGGAAAAAGAGGATTGGCGTCGTAAAAACGTGAATATGCTCGTGGAAGAAGTCTATCATGCGATACACAACTGCAAACCATGGGTACGATTTGGGATCAGTCCGTTTGGTATATGGCGCAATAAAGCGAACGATCCGCGTGGAAGTGAAACGTCGGGAATGGAAAATTATAGCGCGTTGTATGCCGACGTAATCCATTGGAGCGAAATGGGGTGGGTAGATTATGTGATGCCACAAGTATATTGGGAGATAGAAAATGTGCGCGCATCATATTCAGTACTCGTCGATTGGTGGGCTTGCAACACGAATGCACGGCACATGTTCATCGGTCAAGATGTAGAGCGGACTATGAAGTATCGCGATGTGGCTCCATCCACCGACGCGACTCAGCTACGCCATAAAATGAATATGGTACGCGAGCATAAGTCGGTACAAGGCTCTTGCTGGTGGTGGGGATATATATTGGCTGATAATCATTGTGGGATAGCCGACTCATTAGCCGGTGAGTTTTATTCGTCGTACGCATTGCCTCCGGCATATCCGTGGATAAACACCGAACTACCCAAGCCGGTGGATGGACTTAAATATGAAGGGACATCGATGAGTTGGAAAAAGGCAAAACGCCATAACAAGACGACCGATGTGATGCGATATGTCGTATACTATTTCCCACCAGGAATGGATGAGGATATCGACTTTTCGGAATCGATAATAGCAATAACCGATGAGTGTAGCTACGATCTTGTGGAGCCATCTGCCGGAACGTACATCGTAACAGCAATAGACCGACTCAATAATGAGTCGGTCTATAAGAAAAAACTTGTGATACGGGCAGATGGCTCGTGGTCGATAAAGTGAGCAATCGTTTATTCCGTCTTATTGAGGGTATAGCCGGCACATATACCATCGTAGCTGTTGAGTAGCTCAGAAACGGTAGAAATGGTTGTGTTGCCGGATGTTGACGCCACTTTTTGCATGATTGCCACCAATTTTGTTACATCAAAAGTCAAGTCGATTGAAGAACCTGTCTTGGTGATATAGGCGGTCATCTTACCGAGTGAAATTTTGTTTCCGATTTTTACGTTGAATATGAAGTTGTCGCCTTCTCTTGAGATAGAGCCGGTAAGAGTGGCGCGCTTAAACTTCATGGTGAATGTGCTGTCGGCTTCAACTGTGAGAACAAGTGCAGTGAATCCTATTTTTGAATAATAGGGCTCCAACTTGTTTTCTACGGCAACGGCCGCCGCAGCGCCACCGGCTTTTTGAAGGAAATTATCGCTTTTGAATGATACTGCGGGGGAGGCGTATTTCCATGTACCAACGAGGTCGGAGGTGGAGAGATTGTCAGATGCAATCAGTCCCCCCAACATAGACCCCAAAGCTCCTAATTTTGAAGATGTAGAGGATGTAGAAGTAGTGTCGCTTTTGGATGCCCCGCTAAGGAGTGATTTCAAATCGAACGCATTGGCGTTGAGCGCGATTGCGATGATAAGTAATGAAATGATTCGTTTCATTGTGTTTTTTTTTGTTATGTGAGTTTTATTTGGCTGATAAAGCAGATTCGTTGGAGATTTCCTTATCTACTTCGCAATAAATAGAGTTTTGACTGATAAATTCAGGGATGATATGTTTCATCTCTACTACCAAGCTATGAGTATCGCCGACTTCGGCGTGTTTTTTGAGTTGAATGAAATGGTCTACGACATCGTCAAATTTGTAGGTCTGAACCTTTGCAATCATAATCTTGCGATGGTGGGTGGCAAATGTTCGTTCTTTGTCGTTGAGCAACTCTTCATATAGCTTTTCGCCGGGACGCAATCCTGTTTCGACAATCTTGATGTCTTCATTTACTCGCAGTCCTGCAAGCGAAATCATGCGGCAAGCGAGGTCATATATTTTGATGGGCTTGCCCATATCGAAAATATAAATTTCTCCACCATGTCCCATGCAGCCGGCCTCAAGTACAAGAGAGCAGGCTTCAGGTATGGTCATAAAGTAGCGAATGATGTCGCGATGAGTGACGGTGACAGGTCCGCCTTCTTCGATTTGTTGGCGGAAGCGTGGGATAACAGAGCCGTTAGAGCCAAGTACGTTGCCGAATCGAGTGGTGATAAATTGAGTCGTTTGCTTGTCGCTCTTGCTCTGTCGGTCGAGGAATAGCGACTGCACATAAATTTCGGCAAGGCGTTTTGTTGCCCCCATGATATTTGTGGGATTGACAGCTTTGTCGGTTGAAATCATTACAAACTTCTCTACCTTATACTCCAACGCGAGGTCAGCCAGATTTTTTGTACCGAACACATTCGTCAATACAGCCTCGGATGGGTTTCGTTCCATCATTGGCACATGCTTATAGGCTGCGGCATGGAACACGTATCGAGGATGATATTTTTGGAACGCACGACGCATACGCTGATGGTTCGCGATGTCGCCGATAAAGAGGTGTATCTTTGTGTCGGGAAATTTTTCTTCCATCTCCAATTGCATATAGTGCATCGGCGTTTCGGCTTGGTCTACGAGAATGATTTCTTTAGCACCAAATTGAGCTGTTTGTCTTACGATTTCGCTACCGATAGAACCGGCAGCCCCGGTGATGAGTACGACTTGATCTTTGATTAGTCGTGATATATTAGGATTGTCGTGGCTTATCGGTTCGCGACCTAACAGGTCTTCAATATTTATCGACTTCACATGACCCGAAAGGTTGGGCATATCTTTTACGTTGGTGTCAAATTCTTCAACTTGATTGAGCATCAACAATTTTATATGAGCATTTATGAATGCATCAGAAAAGTCGCTGCGGATAAGCTCGATTTGTGTAGATAGAAATAATAGAGTGTCGCAATCGTATTGCTGGAAAATTTCCTTAATCTTGTCGGGATTGTAGCGAATGATTGGAATACCATTGATAGAACGTTCTTCTTTTTTGTTATTAAGACTGAGAAGTGCTACAGGGTTGAAGTGACCATTTACTTCGGTCTTTAAGGCGCTTGCAAGGACAAATGAGTTTATTGCTGAGCCAAGGACAATGACTTGTCGGCGCTCGGATTTGGCTCGCGAAAGTAAGGCATACAAATATTTGATGGCGAGTCGCATGCACATCATCAGGGAGAATGAAAATACACCGATGATAAATATATTCCAAATGCTGATATATCGATTGCCGCTAATCAGCCCTACGACAATGCTTGCTGTCGCCAATAGGATAGACGATGACGATACTAAAAATACCAATCGGTAGATATCCTCAAGGACGGATAGGCGGATGATATATTGATAGCTCTTGAAATAAAGGCTCATCAAAATGTAGGTGGCAATTACCACAAGAGCCTTTATCGTAAGGGAGTAGGCTAATCCTGTGCCATTAATCTCATTGCTGAATATAAATGTTAAGACGCAACAAGCCGCTACAATAAGTGTATCGGCCATTAGTACCGCCCATCTTGGAGCCGGTGAAGTGTATAGCATTCTCACGAGTGCCAACTGATGTAATTTTGCAACTATATCGTGACGCATTTTTAATATAGGTAATTATTTATGTATGGTATTGCTCTGGATAATAGTATCGCAAATGTAGCACAAATTTTCCATAAAGGCAACTAAAATTACAGGATTAATAAACATATTTAGTTATAAAACGTTGAACATTAAGAATGTGTGATAAATCTATAAATATTAAATCTGACTATAAATACATTTTTTTGCATTTTGCTACATCTATAATATAGGAAAAATGAGTAACTTTACGCGATTTTTCATATCTTGGTCAAGAATTTGTTTGACTGAAATGAGGCTTTCGAATAGTAAAAAACGCAAAATAAAAAAGTATGAGTAAATTTTTATTTGGGATATCGCTAATGGCGACAACAATGGTGATTACGGGTTGTTCGTCTGACGAGAATCCAATGAGTTCCGGCTCGGGGCGCATCGTCCCTCAGATCGGACTTGATGCCGAGATTTATAGCTCGGAAAATCCGCAAGGACGTTCTTCGGCGTCAGCCCCTACTGTTTCAGATTTGAAGTTGGCGCTGACATCAGCGAGTGGTTCGTATAAAAAGACATGGACGTCGGTCGATTTGTTCCCATCAGAAGAGGCTTTCAAGGTTGGAGATTATACGATGGAGGCTTATTCCGGGAGCATTGATGATGAGGGGTTTGAAAAACCCTATTATTACGGTTCACAAGATTTTACAGTGTACGAAGATAAGACGACCGAGGTAAATATTGTGGCAAAACTTGCCAATACGATGGTGTCAATAACCTATACAGATGCGTTCAAAAACTATTTTACCAATTATAGTGCTGAGTTGCACTCTACCGGTGGCAATTATATTTCGTATCCAGCCGAAGAGGTGCGTCCGGCATATCTTCGTCCCGGTACGGTGTCGTTATCATTGTCGGTAACGAAGCCCAATGGCACAAAAGCAACATTGCAACCGGCTACAATAAACGCCCTTGCCCAACATCATTATCGTATCACGCTCGATGTCAATGGTGGTGAGGTCGGAAATGCTGTGCTTGTGATTTCATTTGACGAAACGTTGCAGACAGAAACTATAAATATTGAGCTAAGCGATGAACTGATGAATGCGCCGGCTCCGGTGATAACAGCCGAAGGTTTTACGCCAGGCACGGCGTTGTCGCTTTTTGAAGGTTCTGCTCCAAAGGAGAAAGTGCGCTTTATGCTTACGGCACGTGGGGGCTTAAGTTCTGTGATGCTCACAACTCAGTCACAATCGCTTATAGAGCAAGGTTGGCCTACCGAAGTGGATCTGATGCAAGCGACAGAAATGCAAAAATCGCGTTTCTCGGCATTGGGATTGAAAGTGTCGGGATTATGGAAAAATCCGGACCAAATGGCAATAGTGGACTTTTCTGATGTCTTTGCGAATATAAAATATATTGAAGGGAATAGCTCTTCTTCGTTTACCATTGTCGTGAAAGATAAGATGACAAAGGTGAATGAGCCTGTGACATTGTCGGTTGAAACAAAACCGATAGAGGTGTCGATTGTAAGTGTTTCAGAGGCTGAGATAGGAGTGAATGAGTCGGATATGGTGATTGCGTATAATGGAGAAGATTTCGAAGAAAAAATCACAATTGAGACTCGTAATACCTATGGTGTATGGAGCGTTGCGGAAATATTGTCGGTAGATAAAGCGACAGATTATTCTGTGAAAATATCCGTACCGGAAGGTAATACCGATATCCCTGTGAGAATATTGTATAATGGAGAGGTAAAAGCCGAAGGAACAATACTTCGTGGAACTCCAAATTACAGTGTGAGTGTAGATGCTTTTGCAAGCAAGGCATATATCAAGTTGTCGCCAGAAAATGTTTCATTGTTGTCTGCAATCATTTCAAATGCATCGATTTACATTAATGAAGCCAAAGTGACTATCACTTCGCGTGATGCTGAGTCGGGCATTTTGGAAATCGACGGATTGACTCCGGCAACTTCTTACTCGTTGAAAACGGCATTAATCTCGTCGCCTGATGAAGAAGACTATTCTGCTTCGATAGAGTTTACGACCGAGAGTCGTCTTGATGTGCCCAATGGCAGCTTTGAGGATATTGAAACTACGATAGATGGTGTGAAAATCAATTGTGGCGGTATATATTACGAAACGAAATTGTCGATAAATCCATATCAGAATGAGCAAACATTTACGGTGTCGACACCTGAAGGATGGGCTACGGTAAATGGTAAAACATTCTGTATGGATGCTTCTCGCCAAAATACATGGTATATGCAACCTTCGTCGATGATTGTGGCAGACGTTATTCAGAGCGGTGCGTATGCGATGAAGTTGGTGAATACGGCATGGGACACTGATGGAGTGGAAATTGCCAAATATAATTTTACCTGGGGTAAGACCGAAAGCAATTGGGGCGCAAGCCAAAACAAGCCCTCAACAATAAAATATCGTGCTGCAGGAAAGCTATTCCTGGGCTCATACTTATTTACCGCAGCGACAAACACAGAAACCTACACTGAGGGTGTAGCATTTGCATCGCGTCCGTCGGCACTCAACGGATTCTACAAATATTCTGCTACATCGTCATCGTCAGATACAGGTATTGTGATGGTGGAATTGTTGAGTAGCGATGGCTCGGTAATTGCCGGTGGCTCCACCACTTTGGTTGCGAAGGGAGACTATACTGCATTTACTTTACCGTTGACCTATTCGCAGTTTGGTGTGAAAGCCGCCAAGTTGAAGATAATGTTTGCGTCGTCGGCTTCAGCCGGAACCATTGCTGAAGAAACTGCTGCAATCGTTACAACTGATGATCTCAAAAGTGCATCTTCGTTGGGCAATGCTTTATGGGTTGATAATCTGACATTCTCATACTAAATAACGGAAACTAAGAAAAATGAAAAAGATATATAATATATTGTTGTTACTCTCCTTTGTGGCATTGATGAATTCTTGCTCGAAGGATAAATGGGACTTTGATACTGACGATACCGAATACGGACGAGTGTCGTTCGCTTCGATGACTATCGGTGTTGCGAATGCCGAAGAGGTGATCTCGCGTTCATCAGTAGACATCTCAGGTTTTATTGTTAAGATATATGACAGCTCAGACAATTCGTTGGTAGAGCAGTGGACTTATGCCGAAATGCCCGAAGTGTTTACGCTTCCTGTTGGCGAATACTCAGTGACAGTTATATCTCATATTCAAGATGCTTCAGCATGGGAAAAACCCTATTTCGAAGGAGCAAAGACATTCACTATTCAAGATTCGCGCATTACGGAGATAGGTGAAGTGGTATGTAAATTGGCAAATGTCAAAGTGTCGATTCGCTATTCTGATGCATTGAGAAAAGTGATGGGCGATGATGTGACCGTGACTGTATTGATGAACAATGGTGGGGCGCTGACATATACTCCGTCGGAAACTCGTGCCGGTTATTTTAAGTATATAGCCGATAGTCACACTCTTGTTGCTACGTTTACCGGTACGGTTGATGGCAATAAGGAGACACTTCGCAAGGAATATACCGACATTGCAGCCGGTCAGCATCGTATTATTACATTCAAATTGAAAACCGGCGATGGAACAATTCCCGATGAGACCGGAAATATCGATATTGATGGCGGTATATCGGTCGATGCGTCGATTACAACGATTGACTTGTCGGCTGATGTGATTGTTGACGAAGATGTGATCGATGGTGATCGTCCGCAAGAAGGTGGAGATGAACCTACCGAGCCGGAGGAACCCGAAGAGCCTGAAACTCCCGAAACCCCAACCGATGATGCGGTAACAATAACAAGTGAAACTCTCGATTTTGAGAATCCGAATATTGCAACCGCCGGTATGGAGGCTATTGTGAATATTCACTCTGAAAAAGGTATTGCAAATTTCCAAGTAGATATAATCTCGGATCAACTAACAGAAGAGGTTCTTACCGGTGTTGGTTTGGCAGCTTCGTTCGACCTCGCTTATCCCGGCGATTTGGCTACTCCGCTTAAAAACGACCTTGGATTCCCCATTGGTGATGATGTGATAGGTGCAAAAGATTTGGTGTTTAATATTACCGACTTTGTTCCACTATTGATGATATATCAAGGTACTCATCAGTTCAAACTCACAATAACCGATGCCGATGGTGCGGTTGTATCTAAAACACTCACATTCTTAGTTCAGTAGTAAGATGAAAAAGTTAAAGATATTTTTTGTTGCAATATTAGCTGTTGCGTCTTTGTATTCGTGCAGCGATGAAGATGCTACAATGGGTGGAGAGGGCAGAGTGTCGCTCCGCACTACAGTAAATTCTGATGTAAAGGTACTCTCTCGCGCTGCTACCGAGCAGGAACTTGCCGATGGGTGCAACGTGTGGATTTCAAGCACCAAAGGATTGGTGAGAAAATATCAAGGTCTCAGCAATGTACCTGCTGAAATATGGCTTACAAGTGGCGATTATGTTGCCGAAGCATGGGCGGGCGATAGTGTTGCAGCTTCGTTTGATAGCAAATATTTCAAGGGCTATCAGCCTTTTACGGTGTCGGCCGGAGGTTCGGTTACTGTAAATTTGGTGTGCAAGATTGCCAATGTAGTGGTTTCGGTCAACTATTCGGAAAGTGTAGATGAGGTATTGAGCGACTATACTATGACTGTTGAGCACACTAAAGGCTCGCTTTCGTTTGTGGGACGTGATAATCGCAAAGGGTATTTTATGATGCCTAATGGAGTGTCTTCGCTTACATGGTCATTGACCGGAACAAAGGTCGACGGTTCTGAATATGTGCGCACCGGAACAATCGAAAATGTGAAATCGGCCACCGAATACAAGTTGAATGTTTCGCACAATGGTACTGACGCTTCGCTCGGAGGAGGTCTGCTCACGGTGGTTGTCGACGAAACTGAAGTAGAAGTAGAGGACGAAGTTATTATTACAGCAGCTCCTTCGATTCAAGGCGTGGATTTCGATATCACCGAGCCTTTATATTGCGAGGTTGGCAAAGTAGGACGTCGCTCAGTATATGTTTCTGCAGCCACTTCACTTAAATCAGTGGTAATGTCGTGCGATAAAGCTTCGGAACTTGGCATCCCGGCGGCTATCGATTGGATGACAATGGACGGAACAGCTCGCGAAGAATTAGAAGCGTTAGGACTCACCTCGAAGTATGAATATGATGCCGAAAATGATTTGTCGAACTTGAAAATAAATATGGAAGAAGTGTTGACAAATGCTCTTCCAGAAGCAGAGTATTTGTTCACATTTGTCGCAGTTGATAATTTCGATAAGCAACGTACAGTAGCATTCACGCTGTCGGTATCTAATGCAGCTGTGGTAGCCGACGATATTGTCCAGTCGACGGTATGGGCTACTACTGCTGTGTTGACGGGGACGAAACTTAAAGATGATGCCACCGATCTCGGATTTAATTATCGCGAGCGGGGCGCATCTGAATGGACATCTGTAGCAGTTGATGCTTCGGCATCTAATTTCTCGGTTTCGCTGTCGGGATTGAAACCGGGCACGACTTACGAGTATGTAGCTACTAGCACAGACTTCGTGTCTGCGATAGTGAAAACATTCACTACAGAAACTGCGGCTCAAGTACCAAACAGCGGATTTGAGGATTGGGATACATCTTCTAAGGCTTATTTGCTGTGTGCTTCCGGAGACTCAATGTTCTGGGATAGTGGAAACCACGGCTCATCTACAATGTATAAGAATATCACTACACCTGAAAGCGAGATTAAACACAGCGGAAACTATTCGGCTAAATTGCAATCTCAATTTGTGGGATTTGGCTCATTAGGCAAGTTTGCTGCCGGAAATGCTTTCGTTGGAGATTATTTGGACACTGATGGGACAGATGGTATTCTTGGTTTCGGTCGTCCGTTTACATCGCGGCCGTCGGCATTGAAGGGTTATGTGAAGTATACTCCCGGACAAATTGCTTATACAAATTCTGAATTGCCTGATGTGACTGAAAACGATATGGACAAAGGGGCGATCTATATTGCAATAATGGATAATACTACCGAGTCGTATGATGGAACGTATTGGCCGTTTGTGATAAAGACCAAAGCCTCAAGTCGACGTCTGTTTGACAAGACAGATGCCCGTGTGCTCGGATATGGAGAGATGATATTCACGGAGGCTACGGCCGGCGATGGTTTGATCGAGTTTAATATTCCGATAGAATATTCGCGTACTGATGTATCAGCCTCGAATATACTGATCGTTTGTTCGTCAAGCTACTATGGCGACTACTTTGTTGGCGGTAGCAGTGTGATGTATATCGATGATTTTGAACTCATATATGAATAAAGTAAAAATTGCTATTATATTCATACTCTTGCTCATGGGGGAACAACACCTCTATGGGCAAGAGCCTTTTAAGCGAGGTTTGGAAATGACGTCGTTTGTACCCAAAGGACAATGGGTCACCGGAGTGAGTGTAAGCTATTCGCAGTCGACGATGGACAACTATCAATTTTTCATAGTTGAGGATCTATCGGGTGATACCTACTCTTTCAAAGTTAGCCCGATGGTATGCTATATTTTCAAAGATAATATGGGGGTAGGAGGTCGATTGGCCTACTCTCGTTCGCTTTGCAAATTGGATGGCACAGCCGTGATTGATTCAGAGACCGACTATGATTTGGATAATCTGTATAGCCTGTCACATAACTATTATGCTACCGCTATGTTTCGCAATTATATCAGCCTTGGTGAAAGTAAACGATTTGGACTATTCAACGAGGTGCAGTTGCAAGTCGGAGGCGGACAAACTAAGTTGGCCAATGGTAGTGGTGATGACCTGTCGGGTACCTATGAACGAAACTTCAGTCTTGATGTAGGGCTTGCTCCGGGTATGGTGGTGTTCCTCAACAATTATTCGGCGATAGAGGTCAATGTGGGTGTGCTTGGGTTTAGCTATACCAATACTCGCTCAGTGACCGATCAAGTATACGTATCTCACCGAGATAGTAAGTCGGCAAACTTTAAGATAAATCTATTTTCCATCTCCTTTGGAGTGGCATTTTATTTGTAGAGGATTATGAAAAGAATATTTTTGCTACTTACGACCTCTTTATTCCTTGCAATGGCGGTGTCGGCATCGTCTACCGATGCTGATGTTGTGCCTCCTGCCGATCCTGTTGATGAGATGGTAATAGTGGGAAATGATACTGTGAGAATGATTATTCCCGAAAAAAATATCGGAAGATTCGATCGCGGATTGTTCAACTATTTATTTATACCAAAAGGTCAATGGGCATTTGGGTTGACTGCTTCGTATGGAGAGTTTAACTCGGATGATGTGCAGATTTTGTCGGTGATAAAAGATTTTGATTTCGGTGGCAAGATGTACTCTATCAAGCCGTCGGTGGCTTATTTTATTAGGAATAATCAATCGATAGGTATGAAACTTAATTATTCACGAGGCACTGCCAATTTGGATAATTTTGTGCTTGACTTCGACGAGGATTTGAACTTTGAAATTAAGGACGTGAGCTATTACACTCAGAGCTATTCGGCTTCGATATTCTATCGAAATTACATCGGTTTGGGTACTATGAAGCGTTTCGGTATTTTCAATGAGGTAGATCTGTCGTTTGGCAGTGGGTCGGCACGTTTCAAGAGATATTATAGTGGAGAATTGCGTGATACCCGAACGACCACTACAGAGGCCCGACTTAATTTCAGCCCCGGAGTCACCGTGTTTATCATGGATAATGTGAGTTTTAACATCTCGTTTGGTATCTTCGGTCTATATCTGAAAAATGAGAAGCAAAAGACCAACGATGTAGAGGAGGGCTCTCGATTATCGAGCGGTGCTAACTTCAAGTTTAATGTGTTCAATATTAATTTTGGTTTAGGTGTTCATATATAATATTATAAATCGAAACTTATTGCTGCTGTTAGTGGCATGTATGTCGCTCGTGGGGTGTATCGAAAATGATATTCCATATCCTCGCACACAGGCCGACTTTCTTACTATCGTAGCCGAAAAAGAAACGCGGTCGGCTCTCATCGACGCAAAGACGCGGACCGTGACAATATATCTCGATGAAACGGCTAATATTCATAATGTAAACATCACGGAATATACTCTTACCGAAGGAGCATATATCAATGGCACGGCGCTTCATAATGGTGTAGACCTTTCTGAGCCGATAAGCGTCACTCTCTCGTTGTATCAAGACTATGAATGGACCATTAAGGCCGTGCAAAATGTAAATAGATATTTCACAATTTCGCCCCAAGTCGGTTCTGCCGAAATTGATGTGCCCGGCAAGCGAGTGGTTGCATACATTCCTATGGGCTACGACCTCAACGCTGTGAAAGTGACCTCAATAAAACTTGGTATTGAAGTGTCGTCGATGTCGCCGAACCTTGAAGGCGAAATCGTTGATTTTACAGATCCTGTAGAGGTAAATGTAATGGCTTTTGATCGAACTGAGACATGGACCATATATGTGGGGCAGACCGAAAGTAATGTCAACACAGAGCGAGTCGATGCGTGGACTAATGTGGCATGGGTATATGGTACGGCCGAAGCCGGTAAGGATAATGGCGTAGAATATCGCGAATTGTCATCATTGGAGTGGACGCAAGCACCGGCGACATGGATCACGCACGATGGCGGTAGTTTCCATGCTCGTCTTGTAAACTTGAAAGCCGATACCGACTATGTGGCGCGTGCGTATTCCGATGGTGAATATGGTGTTGAAATAGAATTTCACACCGGAAGCATTATACAACTAAATAATGGCTCGCTCGATGATTGGCATTTGGATGGAAAAGTATGGAATCCATGGGCAGAGTCGGGCACTTCCTATTGGGATACCGGTAATAAGGGAGCCACAACTTTGGGACAAAGCAACTCGCAACCGACCGATGATACCTATTCAGGGAAAGGGAAGGCCGCTAAGCTTGAAACAAAATTTGTTGGACTCGGTAGCATAGGAAAACTTGCTGCGGGAAACTTGTTCTATGGAAAATATGTGCGTACCGATGGCACGAATGGTATTCTTGCTTTTGGTCATGAGTTTACTGCTCGCCCCACTAAGTTGACCGGATATATGAAGTATAATTGCGTAAACATCAGCCATACAAATAGCGAAATGGCTCACATGAAAAATGAGCCGGACACAGCTGCTATATATATTGCTCTTGCCGATTGGTCGGCTCCGTACGAGATACGCACCAATCCAAGCAATCGTCAGTTATTTAATCCCGAAGATGAATCAATAATAGCCTATGCTACGATTGAGTATGGATATACCGTATCGGAATATACTCCGTTTGAAATTACGCTCGATTACAAAGACACTAAGCGCGTTCCAACCTATATCCTCGTAGTCGCGTCTGCCAGCAAATACGGCGATTATTTCACCGGAGGAGACGGCAGTGTGCTGTACGTTGACGATTTCACCCTCCACTACGACTATTAGTGTAGTGGTGACCTATAAAATTAAGCCCAAGCCATTAAATCGAATTGGCTTGGGCTTATTCTTTTGTATATTTATATAAAAAAGCTGACTTTGAAGCCAGCTTTTTGAGGTACCAAGCAGATTCGAACTGCTGTAAACGGTTTTGCAGACCGGTGCCTAACCCCTCGGCCATGGTACCTTATTGGGTTTTGCGAGTGCAAAGATACGATGAGTTTTTGATTTATGCAAGTGTTGTGAACGAATTTTTGTAAATTTGTTGTCGAAATCCTTTTTTGCAAAAATTTCTTCAAGCAATGCAACCTTTCTAATCAGTTGGTGCGTCTAAGGGATAAACAATAAAAACTAAAAACACTTGTAACGATATGAAAAAGATTTTTTACGGATTGATGGTGGCTGTAGCCGTTGTGTGTATGGTAGGCTGCAGCGGAGAAATTGATGCTGATGGTAAGGCTCGTTTGAAAGCTGATGTTCAAAGCGCAATAAAAGAAGTGGTCAAGATGGACGCGGTGAATGCCGACGACACGTTGATTGTGCTGAATGGAAGCGGTACGACTGTTTCGATCGCAGATGTTAAGACCGATTCTATTGCCGCCGACTCCACTCAGTCATATCGCCCTATCAATGTAGAGGTTTATTATGATGATTCGACTCTTGATGACGAGTATATCACCGGAATAGTTGCTATTGTCAGCGTCTTTGGTGGAGGTGTAATGGTATTTTTCTTTTTGTTTTCTTTCTGGTTTAAGGCGAAGAGAGATCGCAACCGCGTAATCGAAACTGCTATTAAAAATAATGCTAAGATCGATCCGATAATTTTTAACGATTTCAAATCGCCTCGCACTCGCTTACACGCTGCGTTGGTGTGGATGGCATGGGGATTAGGAATTGCGATATTCTTTTTGTTTGTCGATGCGGTAGAAGTGATTGGGTTAGGTGCTGTGCCATTTTTTGTCGGAGTAGCTAAATTGATTACATATTTCCTCGAAGATAGAAAACAACCTATAGAAGAGAAAATAAACGATTCGAATATAGATGCTGAGTAGATTTGAGGAACTTCAACTGATAGCCAAATGCATCGCCGGTGATAGCCGGCGTGCATTTGAGCGGTTGGTTGAAGAATATCAGGAAGGGCTGCGACGCTTTCTGCTCAATCTCACTCTCGGAGATGCCGCTTTGACCGACGACTTGGCACAAGAAACGTTTCTGAAAGCCTATATGTCGCTTCGCTCGTTTAAGGGCATTGCTCGGTTTAAGACTTGGTTGTATCGCATTGCTTACAATGAGTTTTATTCTTATCAAAGGCGTATTCGAGAGGTGTCGGTCGACGACGATGGAGTCCCGATAGTAGAAGAATGTGTTACACCGATTTCGGCAACTGATGCACATTTAGACATCGAAATGTGTCTCAAGTCGCTTAATGAGAATGAACGAACAGTGGTTCTGCTCTTTTATCTCGAAGATCAACCGATAAAGAAAATCTCTGAGATAACGGGAATGCCCGATGGTACGATTAAGTCGCACATATCGCGTGCAAAGCAGAAAATGACAAAAATTTTAATGAATGATGAACGAAGATAAAAATCATAATATATCCGACGATTTGTTGCGCGAAGCGTTTCATCGTCAATTGCCACAGGCACCTAAGTCGCCATGGTTTACCCGAAAGGTGATGAATCGATTGCCGGAGCGTCAGCGTCGAACTGTTTCTATTATAGAATGGCTCGGTTATCTTGTTGCAGTAGTTATCCTGGGCGTCTATTGGGTTCGGCTCTATTGCGAAGTGTCAACCGCAATGGTGGTAACCGTGAGCGATATTGTATCGGCAGGCGTACTAACGATTATGACTGCCTCGTTAATCGGATTTGTGGCGATAAGTATGTTCCGAAGAGTATAATAAGATTATAAACTA